>CAZFZW010000065.1:0-7077 GCA_964523465.1 uncultured Clostridium sp.
ACCTCTTTGTATTCCTCTATAGCACCGACATTGACATTGCCAAGTGCCCTTATCTTGTTGCGTATCTCGTTTAATGTGCGCTGTGCTTTTTGTGCATCTTCTATGACTATTCCGAGTTCCTCTGCCTCACGGCGTGTGAGCTGATATTCGTCATAGAGCTTGTTCTGTGCATTTTCAAGCTCGCGCTGCATGGAGTCACGGCGTTCTTCAAGTCTTGCACGCTCGCCGGAAAGTCGCTCTCTCGTTTCACTGACGGCACGCTCTTCTGAACGGAGCTTTGTGCTCTCGCCCTCAACGCCGCTGCGCTTTGCGGCAAGTGCGGCTATCTCGTCTTTTCTGCCGTTTGCGGAGTCACGCAGAGCCTGTGCCTGCGCTTTCAGTTCTTCTATGAGGTTTTCGGTCTCACTCATCTGAGCGGTAATATCGTCTATCTCCGCTTTAAGCTCGTCTGCATGACCCTCGTGGGAATCACGGCGGCGTTTGAGTGTCTCTATAGCCTCTTCCTTTGCCTGAACATCTTTCTTGAATGCGAGGATGCTCAGGTTGATTTCACTCTCACGCTCGGCATTCTGCTCACGGGTCGAGAGCATATTGTTGCGGCGAACATCAATTTCGGCAAGCTTTTCGTTTATGACTTCAAGCTGTGCGGTGAAACTGTCTATCTTTTCCTGAGCCGCCGCCTGTGCCTCTTCGAGCTTTGCGGTACGCTCTGCCGAGTTGCGCTTTTCTGCCTCGAGGTCGTTGAGTGCGGATTCGGCGGTTTCGATTCTGTCATTTATCATGCGAAGCTCGCCCTCACGGCGAATCTTCTCTTCCTGCGCTTTTTGAAGTTCGGCGGTAACTCCGTCATATTCTGCCTGAGCCGCAGATACCTCGCCCGAAAGCTCCTTGTAACGCTCCTGGCGTTCGGCAAGGTCTTTTTCAAGCTTTGCAACGGTCTTTTTGAGCTGCTCGATGTCATTGCCACGGCTGAGTATGCCGGCGTTCTGACCTCTCGAACCGCCTGTCATCGAACCACCTGCGTTCATAACCTGACCGTCGAGGGTAACTACTTTGAAACGGTGGGAGAAACGCTTGGAAATGGCAATGGCACTGTCGATATTGTCGGCGACGGCGGTGTGGCTGAGGAGACTTTTGATTATCGGCTGATACTCGCTGTCACATTCGAGAAGCCTGTCCGCCATGTCAATGAATCCAGGGCAGCCGTCAAGGCCGTCCTCCCTGAACGGACGGGGTTTGATTGACGTCATCGGCAAAAATGTAGCTCTGCCTGCACGGCTCTCTTTCAAATATGCAATGGCACGCTTTGCGGCGGACTCATCGTCGGTGACAATGTTCTGTATTGCGGCACCGAGAGCTGTTTCAACTGCGGCGGCATATTTTGCGTCAACTGTGATAAGCTGTGACACAGGGCCGTGAATACCTCTGAGAGTGCCACGCTTTGCCTCACGCATAACTGCCTTGACCGAGCCGGAATATCCCTCCATGTTTTTCTCGAGGTCCTCAAGCATCCTTATTCTGGCCTGTTTTTGATGAATGTCGAGTGTTGCCGCATCGAGCTCACGGCGCATTTTTTCGGCCTTGTCAGCTCTTGAGCGGACAATCATGGAATATCCGTCAATCGAATTTGAAAGTGAATTTATGTTTTCAAGGCAAGTGTCGAGGTTTATTTTGCTTGCCCTGCTCTGCTCCCTGAGAGCCTCGAGCAAACCGCCACGGGAGGCTATGACCTCATCCACAGTGCCCAGACGGGCGGCGATTTCCTCGGCAGAGGAACGGGCGGTCGTCTTTTCTATTTGAGCAGCGGAAAGCTGCTCGTTGATGCTTCTTGCCTCGGCTTCAATACTCTCACGCTCTGTTAAAACAGCGCTTTCCTGCTCTTTGAGCTTGCCTGTGTTGTCAAGAATGTCGAGCAGTTGAGCCTGAGCGGAGGTTATCTCATTGTTTATTTTGTCAATCTCGGCTGCAGCTGCGGCAATCTGCTCATCAAGGTGCTGCTCAGTGGCAGTAGCCGACTCCATGTCCCGCTTGATTCGCTCTATTGTCTCACTGTTGTGGTCGAGATTGTTGTGTTCAACGGCGATTCTGCCGTCAACAGCCGTTGCCTGTTCCTCATCTGCGGCGGCATCGGCACGAAGTTGTTCTATCTGCACCGTTATTTCACTGCCGGTGCTCATGAACTCTTCGATTTTTTCGGCTATCTCTTCGAGCTTTCTCTCGGTCTGTTCGTAATCTGCGGCAGCAAGGGCAATTTTGTCCTCCTGTGCCTTGAGTCCCTCACGGGACTGCTCTATTGTGCGAAGCCAGAGGCCGATTTCAAGCTCACGCTTTTCGCCGGCGAGGACTAAGAACTTCTGTGCCTTTTCGCTCTGAGTTTTGAGCGGGCCTACACGCCCCTCAAGCTCGGTTAGAATATCACGCAGGCGCACAAGGTTTTCTTCCGCCTGCTCAAGCCTGCGGTTGGCATCCGCGCGGCGGTATCTGAAATGAGAAATACCTGCCGCCTCTTCGAGCATATCACGCCTTTGAGAGGAACGTGAGGATATGAGGTCTGCAACTCTGCCCTGGCTGACCATGGAATAGCCGTCGCGACCCAGACCCGTGTCCATAAACAGCTCGTGAATATCACGCAGACGCACGGTTTCGCCGTTTAAAAGATACTCGCTCTCGCCCGAGCGATAGTAGCGGCGAGTGACCGCAACATCGTCCTTGTCACAGTTGTTGAGAGAGCGGTCGGTATTGTCAAGCCTGAGGGTTACTTCAGCAAAGCCCATTGCCTTTCTGAGCGATGTGCCGCCGAAAATGACATCCTCCATTTTGGAACCACGCAGGCTCTTTGTGGACTGCTCGCCCAGAACCCAGCGAACGGCATCGGAGATGTTGCTCTTGCCGGAGCCGTTGGGGCCTATGACCGCCGTTATGCCTTTGCCGAATTCAAGAACCGTCTTGTCGGGAAAGGATTTGAAGCCCTGCAATTCGAGTGCTTTGAGTAACATTTGTCTGCCTGCCTTTATAATAAACTTTAGTTTTCTTCTATTCTTATTTCACGGGGAGAAAGCTCCTGCGACGGACTTATTTTGCAAAAATATCCGAGTGATGAAAAGAGCTCAAGGTTGCATTTTCTCTGCCCCGTCGCCTTTGAAAGCTCTTTCGGGGCGACAAAAACAGTATAACTGCCCTTTTTTCTGCCCTCGAGAGCCTTGCGGATAATATCGGAATATATGTGCCCTTCGCACATCTCCCGGAGTGCCGGGTGATAAGCACCGGCGAGATAGCCGCTTTCGACATCGCCGCCCGAGTGAAGCCCGAGCCTGATTACACGAATACCTGCCTGCTCGAACATAGGCAGCAGCTTTGCACACAGCACGGCGGCCTCTTCGGGAGTTTGTGCGGCATATTCGTTTTTGAGATAAAGCTCGGCGAGGGGCGTGTCCTTTATAACGACTGTGGGATATATTCTAACCGTGTCGGGAGCAAGGGAGATTATGTCCCTTGCGGTCTCGATGCTGTCCTCATCCGTTGAGCCGTAAAGCCCTGTCATCATTTGAAGTCCTGTCTCAAAGCCGAAGTTTTTGAGCAGCCTTGCCGCACGGAATATGTCCTCGCGGGTGTGCCCACGGCGATTCAGCTCGAGAACCCTGTCGTTTGTACTCTGTGCGCCGAGTTCCACTGCCGTCACACGGTATTTTTTGAGAATCGTACAAATCTCCTCGTCGATTGCATCGGGACGGGTGGAAATTCTTATCCCTTTAAAACCGTCCTCGCCGATAAATTCCTGAGCCGAGGAGAGCAGTTCTATCATATAATCACGGTCGATGGCGGTGAAACTGCCTCCGAAAAAGGCAATTTCGCCGTCTCTTATGCCCTCGGGGGAGCTTTTTATGGCGGTGAGCGCCGCCTGTTTCACATCCTGTGCCGTCGGCTGAGTGGTTGCGCCGGAAATACTCTTCTGATTGCAAAAACTGCATTGGTGCGGACAGCCTGCGTGCGGCACAAAAACAGATACATTTATATGCTTCACGATTTCAGTCCCATCAGCTCAAGAGCCTCTTTTGCCGCAGCCTGTTCAGCTATCTTCTTGCTTCTGCCCGAGCCGTGACCGATAACATTGCTGTTGAGATGAACTTCAACGCTGAAGGTCTTGTTGTGGTCAGGGCCGCTCTCGCCGACTAAAACATATTCGACCGCCTCTTCGGGATTCCTCTGGACTATCTCCTGGAGAGTGGTTTTGTAATCGGTGACAACGGGCTTTGCCTCGTCCGCTTTGTCGATAAAGCGGAAAACGAATGCTTTCGCAGGCTCCATGCCGCCGTCAAGATAAATTGCGGCAAGTACCGCCTCAAATGCGTCTGCGAGTATGGACGGGCGTTCCTTGCCACCTGTCAAAACTTCACCCTTGCCGAAACGCAGATAATTGCCGATGTCGAGTGAACGTGCAAATTCGCTCAGCGATTTTTCGCACACAAAGTATGCACGGCGTTTGGTAAGCTCACCCTCGGGGAGCTTGTCAAAGTGGTGGAAAAAGTGTTCGGCAGATATGAATCCGAGAACAGAGTCGCCCAGAAATTCAAGGCGTTCGTTGCAGCGTATGCCGTCCTGTCGCTCGTTTGCATATGAAGAATGGGTCAGAGCCTCTGAGAGCAGAGCTTTGTTCTTGAAAGTGTAGCCTATTTTCTTTTCAAGTTCAGTGTTGTTCATTTTTATTACTCCGTGTCGGCATTGCTTACACTTTGAGCTATTGTGCCGACTATATTTTGTTCTGCGCAGATTTTAGCCTGCTTGATTGCATTGTGTATTGCCTTTGCATCGGAAGAACCGTGTGCCTTGATAACAACGCCGTTGACTCCGAGCAGGGGAGCACCGCCGAATTCCGAGTAGTCAAGTCTTGCCTTGAGCGAGCTCAAGCCGCCCTTGACCATAAGTGCGGCAAGCAGGGTGAGCTTGTTCTTTTTGAATATGCCCTTAATGTTGGACATCAGCGCACCTGCAACTCCCTCATAGAGCTTCAATATAATGTTGCCGGTAAAACCGTCGGCAACGAGCACATCGCAGCAGCCATAAGGGATGTCACGGGATTCGATATTGCCAATGAAGTTTATGCCGTCGGTGGATTTTAAAAGCTCAAAGGTTTCGTGTCTCAAGCGGTCGCCCTTGCAGTCCTCTGTGCCGATGTTGGCGAGAGCCACTTCGGGGGAGGAGCATTTCATAAATTTTTCCGAATAAATTGAACCCATCTGTGCGAACTGCCTGAGATGCTCGGCTGTGCAGTCGGCATTTGCGCCGCTGTCAAGGAGCAGGAACGGTTTGCTGTTCGAGGGCATAACACTGCCGATGGCAGGTCGCTTTATACCCTTTATGCGTTTGACGATGAAAGTTGCGCCCATGACGAGTGCGCCTGTTGAACCGGCACTGACAAATGCATCGCCCTCGCCTGCGGCAAGAGCCTTGAGACCTGCCGCCATGGAGCAGTTTTTCTTGCCCTTGAGTATTTCACCCGGCTGGTCGTCCATAGCGATAACACCGTCGGCGTTTATAATCTCCATGTCGTCGATTTTGATGCCGTTTTCCTCTGCACAGGAGCGTATTTTCTCACTGTCGCCGGCAAGTGCTATTTCAACCGAAAAAGCGTCCTTTGCACTGCGGCATCCTCTGATTATTTCGAGCGGTGCGTTGTCGCCGCCGAATGCGTCAACTATTATTTTCATCTTCATTTTCTCCCTCGATGTATTTTCTTGCCGCCTCGAGACCTCTTTGCGAGATAGCCTCATATCTCTCCTGCTTTGAGCGGATTCGCTCGGGCAGGGGAGGCAGTATGCCGAAGTTTGCCCCCATAGGCTGAAAATTCGTGACGCTCTCATCGCTGATATAGCGGGCGAGTGCGCCCATCACGGTCTCTTCCGGCATAACGAACGGTGTCTTTCCCTGAATTGCACGGACAGAGTTGATACCTGCAAGTATTCCGGATGCGGCGGACTCCATATATCCCTCCACACCGGTTATCTGTCCTGCGAAAAATATTCTTCTGTTGCTTCTGAGTGAGAAGTCGGGGTTCAAAAGCTGCGGAGAATTTATGAATGTGTTGCGGTGCATAACGCCGTAACGTACAAATTCGGCATTCTTGAGGGCGGGTATCATAGTGAAAACACGCTTTTGCTCGCCGAATTTCAAATTTGTCTGAAAACCGACGAGGTTATACATGGTGCCCTGAGAGTTTTCTTTCCTCAGCTGGAGCACTGCCCACGGTCGGTGCCCCGTCCTCGGATCACGCAGACCGACGGGTTTCATCGGGCCGAAGCGTATTGTGTCGTCGCCTCTTATCGCCATCACTTCAATGGGCATACAGCCCTCATAAACGCCCTTGCGTTTGTCAAACGAGTGAGTTTCGGCACTCTCGGCATTGATAAGTGCCTGATAAAATGCCTCATATTCCTCTTTGTTCATCGGGCAGTTTATGTAATCATCGTCGCCGCCACGGTCATAGCGTGACTGCGTGAATGCACACGACATATCAAGGCTCTGAGCCGTGACGATAGGTGCGGCGGCATCATAAAAGCTCAGGTGTCCCGGGCAAAGCTCCTCGATTTTTTCGGAGAGTGCCTGCGATGCGAGCGGCCCTGCGGCAATAATAACCGTGCCGTCCTGCGGTATCTCGGTGACTTCGCCGCGAACTATATCTATGAGCGGATCGTTTTCGATAATGCTTGTGACAAGGGAAGAAAATTCATCCCTGTCAACTGCCAGCGCACCGCCTGCCGGCACAGCGGTTTTCTTTGCACATTCAACGCAGAGAGAACCGAGCAGTTCCATTTCGGCTTTCAGCTCGCCTGCGGCACTTGCGGTACGCAGAGCCTTAAAAGAGTTTGAACAGACAAGCTCGGCAAATGTCTCTTTTGAATGTGCGGGGGAGAATTTGCGCGGTTTCATCTCGCACAGAGTAACTCTTATCCCTGCTCGGGAGAGCTGCCGTGCCGCCTCAACTCCGGCGAAGCCTGCGCCTATAACGGTGACTTTATTCATCGGTTTTTTTACCTTTTCTTGAACTTTGTTTCTTGTAGCCGCAGCCCTCGTTGAGACACT
>CAZFZW010000066.1:0-7015 GCA_964523465.1 uncultured Clostridium sp.
CAAGAAGTACGGTGCTCCGCTGATAACAAACGACGGCGTTACCATCGCAAAGGATGTCGAGCTCGAAGATCCCTTTGAGAACATGGGCGCACAGCTGATAAAGGAAGTCGCAACAAAGACAAACGATGTCGCAGGCGACGGCACCACCACTGCTACTCTGCTTGCTCAGGCACTCGTCCGTGAGGGCATGAAGAATGTTGTTGCAGGTGCAAACCCGATGGTTATCAAGAAAGGTATCCAGAAGGCTGTTGACACCGCCATTGAGGCTGTCAAGTCTCACTCTCAGCCCGTCAAGGGAACCGAGGACATTGCAAGAATCGCCACTATTTCCTCTGCTGACGAGGACATCGGCAGAATCATCGCCGACGCTATGGAGAAAGTCACTTCCGACGGCGTTATCACTGTCGAAGAGTCAAAGATAGCCCAGACCGAGGCTGAGGTTGTTGAGGGTATGCAGTTCGACAGAGGCTACATCTCCCCCTACATGGTAACCGACACAGATAAGATGGAAGCTGTCATTGACGACGCTCTCATCCTTATCACAGACAAGAAGATCGCAAGCATCCAGGATCTTCTCCCCCTGCTTGAGCAGATCATGCACGCAGGCGGAAAGCTCATCATCATCGCAGAGGACATCGAGGGCGAAGCTCTTTCGACCATACTTGTCAACAAACTTCGCGGTGTGTTCACCTGCGTGGGCATCAAAGCTCCCGGTTTCGGTGACAGAAGAAAAGAAATGCTCCAGGATATCGCAATACTCACCGGCGGTAAGGTCATCACTTCCGAGCTTGGTCTTGAGCTTAAAGATACTCAGATTTCCGACCTCGGTCGTGCCCGTCAGGTCAAGGTTTCCAAGGAGAACACCATCATCGTTGACGGTGCAGGCGACAAGGACGAAATCAAGTCCAGAGTCAACCAGATTCGCACTCAGATCGACAACACCGCATCCGACTATGACAGAGAAAAGCTTCAGGAGCGTCTTGCAAAGCTTGCAGGCGGCGTAGCAGTCATCAAGGTCGGCGCAGCTACCGAGACTGAGATGAAGGAGAAGAAGCTCCGCATTGAGGATGCTCTCGCAGCTACCAAGGCCGCTGTTGAGGAAGGTTCCGTTGCAGGCGGCGGCGTAGCACTGCTTAACGCTGTTCCGGCTGTCAAGGCTCTGCTCGACGCTACCGAGGATTCAGACGAAAAGACCGGTGTTAAGATAGTTCTCAAGGCTCTCGAGGAGCCTGTACGCCAGATTGCTTCCAATGCAGGTCTTGAGGGTTCGGTCATCATCAACCACATCATCGAGTCCGGCAAGGTAAGCTACGGCTACAACTTCGCAGACGACAGCTATGTTGATATGTTCGAGGCAGGCGTTGTTGACCCGACAAAGGTCACCCGTTCCGCTCTGCAGAACGCAGCTTCCGTCGCAGCAATGGTTCTCACCACCGAGAGCCTTGTCACCGACAAGCCCGACCCGGCTGCCGATGCCGCAAACGCCGCAGCAATGGCTGCTCAGGCCGGCGGCGGAATGTATTAATCCGAACGAAATCCAATAAAGTAAGGGAGACACTTCGCAAGAAGCAGTCTCCCTTATTTTTATAAAATCAGAAAAGTTGTTGTTTCATCTTTTGGCGACACATTTTTGGATTATGCCCATAATATATTCAACAGGTGCTTTGCAATCGTCCTCGAGCCACTCACCGATTATCGCCATTAGGCCTCTGATATAAAACGGCATAATATACCGTCTCTCCTGCTCCGGCACACCGTATCGGTCGAGAATGGGATCAATAACAAATCGGAGCATTCTGTTGTAGCTTTCATTGAGTCTGAGTGCCTTGGCATTGTTGAGTGCCGTGCCGAAAAGTCGCCTGTGCTCCTTGATAAATTTGAGATACGGCTCAAGATACTCGGGTGTTATAAGATACAGTTCATCGAGTGTGCTGTGTTCTATATCCGAGATGAACTCTTTTGCATTTTGCTTCATATACGAAGAAAAGCACGAGTTCAAATATTCAACACTCTCGTTGAGCAAATCCTCCACGGTCTCATAGTGCAGATAAAAAGTGGAGCGGTTCACACCCGCTCTCTCACAAATCTCTTTTACCGTGATATAAGCAAATTCTTTCTTCTCGAGCAATTCCAAAAACGCCTTGTCCATCTTGATGGCAGTGTTGAAATATTTACTCTCACTCTTAGTCATCCGAAAAACTCCCTGCGATTTTGGGTGGTCGAAGAACCGCCGCTGCTGTGCGGTTCAGTTGTTCGGCGGCCTTCGACCTGTACATATTACTCCTCACTGATTTCCTTGGCAAGCTGAAGTATCTCAAACGCATACTTCTGCTTGCCTTTTTCCATAAGCCTCTTGTAGATAAGGTAATTCACCCCCATACCTGCAAAGCCTATGACTCCTATAATTATCCCAATTATCTCCATAGCAAGGGTACCGCCGCCGATGACTTTCATCGACAGGCACATACCCACTCCGGAAATCAGAGAAGCAATAATGCCGAAAGTATAAGCAAAAACCGTCGCCGGTCTTTTTGCCTTTGTGTCAAGCTTGCGAAGTGCTACCACCTTTGAATCTTTTTTTGGCGCATACTCATTTGCAAGCTGCTGTGCATAGATTTTATCTGTGTCCATATTTTTGCCTCCTTGACCTTGTGAGTCAATTATACCAAAGGCAAAAATCAAATCAAACAACACAGAATCGGGTTTAAGTTGTTTTAAGCATCGCTATCTAAGTTCAACGGCAAACTCTACCGTTTCATCATCAACAGCCACGGCTTTTATTGAGCCGCCGTGCGCCTCGACAATGCCTCTTGCCACAGACAGGCCTATGCCGAATCCGCCCTCTCCCCTTGCTTTATCTCCACGATAAAAGCGATCAAAGAGCTTGTCAAGCTCCAAGGATTTTACATCCGCACACCTGTTAGACGAAGTAAGAACAACGCCTTTTTTAGCTTTTTCAAGTTTGAAAACAACGGGCGAATTCTCGCAGGAATACTTTAATGCATTGTCAACAAGCAGTGAAACCAGCTGCCGCACGGCATATTCGTCTCCACGGTATTCGACATCGGGTTCGACGCAAAGTTCAAGCTCGTGTCCGCTCACCTGCGCTGCCTCTTTGAACGAACCGACCGTCTCAATAACCGCCGCACTTATATCAAAAGCCGCAAATTTAAGCGGAGTTTCTTCGTCCATGCGTGAGAGCGTGACGAGAGAATTTGTAAGTTCCTTGAGTTTTTCGGTCTGCGCCTGTGCTTTGTCTATCCACTTTTGTTCGCCGACTTCCATTTCAAGCACTTTTAGACTTGTTGCGATAACGGTTATGGGAGTTTTAAGCTCGTGGCTTGCATCGGTGATGAACTGCTTTTGCCGCTCAGCGCTTTTTACTACAGGGTCAATCGCCTTCTTTGAGAGCAGCACAACGATAACATAAACCAATGCTATGCTCACCGCAATTGCCAGCACTGACATCGTAGCAAGAGTGAGCATAGAGCGAACCTCACGGTAACAGTCGAGAAAAATCGCCGTATATCTGTCCTCCCCGTCGTTGACTACATAATATCTGTATCCCGACGAATAGCCGAACCCCTCGCCGTGTTTCAACGCTATATTAAGATATTCGCTCGTGTCGTTCTGCGTTACGGCGGCTATTTTATCAAGCTGTGCAAGCAGAAGCTGGCCGTCCGAGGTATACTTCAAAACAAAGTAGCGTGTGGAATACGGGGTTTCCATGGTGAACTGGCCATCCGCACGCACGCCATCGTTTTTTTGCGGCGGCTTTTCCGTGTGCGGCATCGGCGGCAATGTGCCTTGATTCGACTGAATAACAGTAAGCATCTCCCGAAGCTGTGAATCAACGGAGATAAAGTTTGCGATATTCACAATCAGGCACAGTAGCACGAGCACCGATGTGACGGCGAGCATTGCGATGCGGACAAACTTTTTCCTAAGCTGTTTTATCATCGCTTACCTCCAACGCATATCCGAGCCCCCTGACTGCACGAATCGTCACAGCAGAATCTATGCCCTTGAGCTTTTTTCGCAAGTTAGATATATGAACCCATATGACATTTATCTCCGCATCGCTGTCCCAGCCCCAGACTCTCTCCATTATTTTGTCGGCAGGAAAGACCACTCCGGGCGAGCGCATAAACAGTTCCATAACCTGAAACTCCCTGCCGCTCAAACGAACGCTGTTTTCTCCACAGGCGAGAACGCCCGAGGACGGGTCAAGGGTCAGTTCATCAAAGACAAGCTTGCTCGGCTGCCAGTTTTCACCTCGGCGAAGCATGGCACGCACACGGCAAATAAGCTCATCCGGTTCAAACGGCTTTGGCAGATAATCATCCGCACCTGCATTAAACCCGGCAATTCTGTCATCTTTCATTCCCTTGGCGGTGAGCATCATAACGGGAGTTTTTATTGAGTTCTCTCTGAGCTTTTTGAGCACATCAAGTCCGTTTAACTTTGGCATCATAACATCAAGAATAATTGCATCATATTCACCCGACAGGGCGTATTCATAAGCATCTACACCGTTATGAACAGCATCGACTGAAAAATGATTCTTTTCAAAAAACGCAGTCAGAGCCTCCGCAAGGTCAAGCTCATCCTCAGCTATAAGCAATCGCATAACTATCACCCACTCAATTATAATGCACCAAGAAAAGAAAATCAATTGTTACAGCAATTCATCCGTGTTCACTCTGCCGCACACTATGTTCAGGTTTCCGTTGCGGCAACGGATGTCGTCAATAAATGCCTTGGGCGGCTGCTCGCCCTTGAGAACAATGCGATATTGCAGCTCATAGAGCGTACCCATATTCGTCGTTCTGACTTTCACAAGCTCGTGCGTGCGTGTATATTTTTCAAATATATCGTCAAAAAGTCCGTCGTAATCGAGGTTTTCCGGAATAGTTATTTTGAGTGTGCGCTCACAATTATTGTTGCCGCCAAAATTCAAAGCGGTGAGCAGGAGTATGAGTGCGGCTATTATAACAAAAAGAACTGCCGCCAACGCAACATATCCCATACCCGTGGCAAGGCCTATTGCCATGGCAAGAAAAACAGTACCTATCTCTCGGGCGTTACCGGGAGCGGAGCGAAAGCGCACAAGGCTGAACGCACCTGCAACCGCCACGCCTGCGCCTATATTGCCATTGACGAGCATAATAACAGCCTGCACCACGGCAGGAAGTATGGCGAGTGCCACAGCGAAGCTTTGCGTACAGCGGTTTTTAAACATACTCACAAGCGCAACGCCTACTCCGAGCACAAGAGATACTGCCGTGCAGACAAGGAATGATACAAGGGTTATTTCTCCCGAAATTATTGAACTAAACACTGAAAAGTGCCTCCTTTTGAGTTGTTAATATATTTTGACGGTAACAGGTACCGTATTTTGAAAACGAGGTGGGGAAAATTTCATTTTCAGACAGCACCCTGCTGAGCCACAGCGGACACACACCGGGAAATTTAATCTCCATTAGTATTCTGTTATCATCCAAAAGCGGCTGACCGTAGTCACCGCTGCGAAGGTCGAGCTGCGAAGTCCTCCAACGGATATTCGTATCAAAGGTTACTCGCAGTCCCCTGTCCTCTTCGCCCGCAAACGCAGTGCGGTCATATGCCAAAAACACTTTCGGTTCAGCTCGGTAAAAAGACTGAAAATACTGTATCTCTCTGCCCACCTGACCGCCGCAGGGATAGTCCGTCAAGCCATATAAAAACGGCTCAACCATGCACATTTCGGCGGTTATTCGCCGCTTATACACAACACCGTTGAGCTTTTTCTTGAGTTCCACAAACACCGTATCGTTGTCGCTCGGCACACCGTAGCTTCGCACACGCAGTTTTTCTTTATATACCGGCTTTTCTATCGACGCACGAATAAGTCGCCAATCATCGGTGTCATAATAGATGTTGCAGATAGTATACTGCCCATAGACATCGGCTTTCATATGTTCGCCGATAATTCGGCTGATTTTCGAATACTTATCGGGGGTGAGGAAAAATTTTTTCTCGTACCTCTCAAAGCTTAACGCTACACCTTTTTTCATCTTACAAGCACCTCCTTTTTCTTGCTTATACTCGCATGATTTGATAAGATTATATTATCAAAACTTAAAGTGAGCCTAAAGATTTTCCTTTAGGTCGGCTTTAGCTTTAAAGAGTAAAATTCAGCATATAAAAAGGGAGGCTCGTATATGAAAACAGCTAAACAGATTCTTATACTCATAATGTGCATATTGCTCGTCTGCTGCTTTGCGGCGTGCAAAAATAACGATAACGACAATCAGACGAGCGCAAACGAAGCAGTCCGGGCAGTGCTTGACTACACAGTGCCTGAGCCCGACCTCGAAAACGCCAAAAAGGTTGTCCTCTCCGACAAAGGTTCAACGATAGGCGGCAATGCGGTAGAGGGCAAAACAGTATGTATAACAGAGGGCGGCATTTATTTAGTCAGCGGCACGCTCTCGGACGGACGGATAATCGTAAACGCTCCCGACGCCGAAGTTACCCTTGCTCTCAAGGGTGCGAATATCTCCTGCTCCGACAGCAGTCCTCTGTATATTTTCAAAGCAGAGAAAGTAACGGTGTATCTCCTTGACGGCAGTGAAAATTCGCTTACAGACGGCGAGGATTACGACTTCACCGACGACTATTCATCAGCCGATGACAAAGAGCCTAACGCCTGTTTGTATTCAAAATCCGATTTGATAATCGGCGGAAGCGGTTCACTTACAGTCAACGCAAAATACAAAAACGGCATAACCTGCAAGGATGAACTGAGAATCGACTCGGCGAAAATCAACATCGCCGCCGAAAATCACGGTATAAACGGCAAGGATCTGCTGACGGCAAAGAATGCCGACATAACCGTAAAATGCGACGGGGATGCAATTCGTTCAACAAACGACAGCGATGCAGAACTCGGATATATAACGCTTGTAAATTCCGACTTTTCGCTCACGAGCGGTGAAGATGCAATACAGGCAGAGACAGCTCTGACCATATC
>CAZFZW010000067.1:0-6970 GCA_964523465.1 uncultured Clostridium sp.
GGATAAATATATCTACCTATACCCCTATATATAATATATATAATAATACCTATATAAGCAAAACTTCTTGCTTGTATGGGTATTTTGCTATATATAGGGATGTTGTGCTTTCGTTTTGCTTTTGTGATACTATATGTTGTGGTGTAGGGTGGTATGATGTATGGTGGTGTTGTGGTGGTGTAGTGTGGTTATGCGGTGGTGTAGACGATAATTATACAGAGCGTATAATATTCCAAAAGCCACAATAAATAATACAATCTGTATAACCTCAAAATAATCCAACTAATCCGCCTTTTTGGATTTTTCGTACCCTGGGGGTATTTTTAACCCTAAAACAGAAAAATAATACACCGAATCGGCTTAGTTGTTCACCACCACTCACACGCCGCAAAATAGCCATAACAAAATAACCCTAAACCTGCCCATAGCACGGACTTTCCTCTATGTGACAAGTTTGGGGTTTGATTTTTAATATATAAGAAAAACAAATAAAAGCCCGCTCTATGCGACAAAACCAACTCTTGAGGCTTTTTGGTAGAGGTGTCGTACAGGCTAAACAAAGCTAAATCTTTGGTACGAGCGGTCTTTCTTTAATATATAACCTGTAGCCATATATGTCTTTTACGCACCTGTCGGTGCGTTTTTTTATTTTTTTTGTGCTTCGCACCGAAGGGTATCTACTGTGTCGTTCTGGGGAGCTACCTGCTGTTCATAAATTGTTTACACCTATCCGACTAAAAATTTTGCTCAAAAACAGGTCAGATCTCGAAAGTCGGGTGTATGATGAAGATACAGGTTAGCGAAGCCAAGGCAAAACCGAGGTAAGCGATGCTGAAAAGGCGAACGGAAACGAAGCGAAGCGAAGTTCAAGGGCGTAGAGTTCGCCAAGAACAGAACTTACCGAGGTTGCAGCCTTCCTTAAATAGCGAAGCGTCAAGGCGAAGCCTTCCACCCGACTACGGGGAATTGAGGGATGCGTTTAGCGGAGGCTCCGAAGAGAAGTTAGCGTAACGAAGTGGAGAGAACTTCTCCCGAGGTGCAGTAGCGTAGCATCCCGCCTACTCCGTAGTCGGAATTTTAGGGGCGAGCGACACTGCTTTAGCGGTGTTGCGACCAATTTTTCAGAAAGGAAGCAAAGTTAATATGATTTTCATTTTAAATTACGGTTAGCAACCCAAAGTAACAATCCCACTATATTCTATCAAAAGATACATAAGCAAGGAGGACGTATATTATCAACACCATTATATCAATTTTGAAAGATTTTATCTGTGAACTTATCACAAATATTATTATAAGCATATTACTGTATTACTGCCAAAAGTACTTAGAAAAAATATGTTATGGTTTAATTAAGTCTATTTTCAATATGCATTTATCACACAAAGAACCCATATCAAACCACATAAAATTATCCTACACAAAAAATATAACTATAATAGAAATACAGTCCCGTCAAAGAGTCTCATCTGTAACAGTCGAAACATATCATGCTTAATTCACTTCATCAGTTACTGCGATATCACTTTTACAAATAAAATCAGAGCAGCAAACAAATCTCCCTAATTATAACGGCTCATCTACATACTCATAAAGCATAACCATCCGCCGTCTGCTATAGCAGACGGCGGATGTCACATTTTTCGGTATTCTTATTATTTATCCATCTTCCCCATATGTTCCATTGTCTTTTGGGCGGCGGCGGAAATTTTCACTGTGCCGATGCCGAAAATTGTAGTGTGCAGGGTATCGTTTATCGGTGCTGTCCAGCACTCTGGGAGATTCTTTGCGCCGTTTACCATACCGACTACCGAGCCTGCGGTTGCGGCGTTGCAATCGGTATCAAAGCCCGTCTCAACTGCCATACACACCGTTTTACCGTAATCGCCCTCACCGTAGAGCAAGGCGGCGGCAACTATCATGGCATTGGAGTTTGTATGACACCAACCGTAACCCATGTACTCATCATAGCGGCTTTGGACAAGTTCAAATGCCTCGGCGGCAGGGCGTGACTGCCTGTAAAGCTCCACAATGCTCATAACCTCGCTGTACAGTCTCGAGGTTTTCGGTATCTCGGCAAGGGCCGCAAGGATTATGTCCTCGATTTTGTCTGTAACTGCAGCGGCGGCAATCATTGCTGCTGCGAACATCTCGCCGTATATGCCGTTCTTGACATGGGATATTGACGCATCACGCCACGCAAGCTCGGCTGCTTTTTCGGGGTTGCCGGGGTTTATATATCCCCAATAGTCTCCCCTTATCTGTGCACCGATCCACTCCCTGTACGGATTCTTATATACTGCGGACTTCGGCGGCTCAAAGCCATTGATAAAGTTACAAAAAGCCACCCTCTCCGCTGTGCAATAGGCATGCTTCGACTGACTTCTCACCCATGCATCGGCGACATCTGCGGGCGTAAAATCTTTGCCGTATTCCTCGAATATCTGCTGTGCGAGCACGACATAGTTCGTGTCGTCATCGGGCGGCATACCGTCCACTTCATCTGCGTAAGCCTTATTTCTAAAACCGAAGTGATACTTTTCGTACATCTCCTCGGTCAAGTCGGAGCGAAGAATGTATCTGTGCATCGGATAATTTCCCGTCTCCTTGAGAAACGGTATCAGCTCATCCGTGCGTATGCCCTCAACGGTTTTTCCGAGCATACAACCGCACACTCTGCCGAGCCACGCACCGTATATCTTATCCTCAATCCTGCTTTCATCGACTGTGCCTGAGAGCGGATGCGGCTGCCTCAGTGCCCTTATTTCATCAAGGTCGTTCGGCTCGATATAGGGATAATCTTCTGCCGTTTTTGCATTGCAAACTATTTTATATATTACATCGCCGAGGTCAAACTTGGCCTCGTTTTTGGGAAGCTTTGAAACCGCTTCAAAGAATTCTCTGTATTCTTCCACTTCAAGTCCCTCGTCCACACACTGCTGATACTCACACAAAACATCCTGTGCATAAAACTCCCAGTCGGGTATGTCTGCATAGTCGGGCTTGACTTTTTCATAAGGCTTCATATTATCACCTGTTTTTTGTTGATAATACTATTCTACAGTATTGCTCAAGCGATTTCAACAGATATTTTCGAGAAAAATCACTGTCCGTTTTATTGTACACTGTCTCTTGTATAATATAGCTAAGATAAATATTAAACAAGAGAGGTGCATCATGTTTTACTACAGCAAAAAGAGCAGGAGGAAAATTATTCACGTAGACAAATGCTCGCATCTAAGGAAAACTCCCAAAGAGTTTATCGGTACATTTAAAACTGCCGACGAAGCATTCCGAAACGGCTACCGTTTTTGCAAGCACTGCAATGTTTTGAAGAAGAAGTATCGTTCAGAGAAAAAACAGATAATGAATTTCTGCAAACTCAACGGTTTAACCGTCAATCTCGAAAACGAATGTATTGCCGTAAAATCCGCTGACAGTCAATGGAAGATAATACCGCACAGCCAAACTCTTGTGCAGCTGTATCACAAAAACACATATATCAAAAAGAACGATTCAAAAAGTCTCATTTGCGGCTATCATAATCAGAATACTTTCAGGTCTGATATTTGCGCTATGCTCGCATACATAACAGACCACGACTCATTCAGAACGGACAATCCGCTATACAGCTCTGCCGTGCCCACAAACTTCGCCGTGCTCAGCGGACAATGCACAGGTACAGAACCCAAGCTCGAAAAAGATATTCAGACAAAACCAAAAAAGAAGAAGAAAAAGAAGAAACAAGCAAGCGAAATAAACAGGAGTAAAAGAAACACGAAGAAAAAAGAAAAGCGACTCAAAAAAGCTCAAAAGCGAAGTGCGATAAGAAACGTTTATCTTATTATGGACTCGCTTCAAGCACAGCGAGCTGCGGGATAAAAGCGTTATAGACAAACCGACTCATTCGCTGTATAATATGTATTACAGTTTGAAGTCGGGAGTGCATTGAAACATGGAGAATCACAAGCCCATAGTCGAAGTTGAATTTTATTTTATCCGTCATGGTCAAAGTCGTGGAAACGCCGGATACGGCAGGGATAATTTGACAGTCAAAGAATCTAACGACCCGTATTTAACCGAGCTTGGCGTATCTCAGGCCGAACGACTGGGTGATTTTTTGAGCGACATTGATTTTGATGCCGTATATTCGAGCGCACTTCTTCGTGCAGTGCAGACCGCTAATGAAGTAATAAAGCGTCAAAAAGAAGAGAAAACACTCAACATTCTCCCTCTGCTCACCGAGGTCAGCATAAGCTCGGACTACAAACTCGACAATCTCGACGAAATACGCACAATCTGCCCCACCGCCGAGCTTGCCGACGGAGTTTCCGTCGACTCCCCTCTCCTTTACCACAACGAATATGAGGACGAGGACGGAATGTTTGAAAGAGCACAGGAAGCTCTCGAATATCTCCGCAATCACTACCGAAGCGGCGAAAAAGTAGCAGTCGTCGCCCATGCGGCATTTCTCACCTTTGTTGTGTTCAGTCTGATGGGATTTAAAGAAGTTCCCGTTTTTGACATCGATTTCAGCAACACCGGAGTTACTAAGGTCGTTTTGTATAAACACGGCACAAACAAATACGGTGATATAATATTCGAACACATCAACAGCACCGCACACCTTAAATAAACACTCACGGAGCAGACATATGGAAATTACGCAAACACAGTATGACGATGACATTTGTCAAAAAGTCGAGCAGAGCCTGAGAAAGAAATTTCGGGAATCGATAATGAGCCGATTCACAAAAGCTCTCAAGATATACAAGCTTGTAAATGAGGGCGACTGCGTTGCCGTCTGTATCTCCGGCGGCAAGGATTCCATGCTCATGGCAAAACTTTTTCAGGAGCTCAAACGATACAGCAATGTCAACTTTGATGTCAAATATCTCGTCATGGACCCGGGATATAACCCCGAGAACAGGCGGATGATTGAGGAAAACGCAAGGGCACTCAACATACCGATACACATATTTGAGTCGGATATTTTTCAATCGGTCTTTAATGTCAAAAAATCTCCCTGCTACCTCTGTGCAAGGATGCGACGGGGATATTTATACAAGTTCGCTCAGGAACTTGGCTGCAACAAAATAGCCCTCGGTCATCACTATGACGATGTTATTGAAACCATTCTTATGGGAATGTTGCACGGTGCACAGATTCAGACGATGATGCCGAAACTCCACAGCACGAATTATCCCGGAATGGAGCTTATCCGTCCGCTCTATCTCGTGCGTGAGGACGACATAAAGGCATGGCGAGATTACAACGGTCTGCATTTTCTGCAATGTGCCTGCAAATTCACCGAGGAATGTGCTGCCTGCGGCGATGAACCGACTCCTTCAAAGCGGCAGGAAACCAAGGCACTTATCAAGGAGCTGAAAAAATCCAACCCCGATGTCGAAAAGTGTATTTTCAGCAGCGTTGAGAATGTAAACATCGACACTGTGATTGCCTACAAGAAAGACGGAATAAAACACAATTTTCTCGACGAATACGATAATAAATAAAATTTTTCCGTTGAGCACTTGCAAGAAACGGTATAATATGTTATCATATTTAAGATATAACAACGCACAGATGGAGAGAGTAAGTGTGCGGCGAACACCGCAGAGAAGGATTCCACGGCTGAAAGAATCCCGTGTCTAAACACACCGAAGTTCACTCCGGAGCGGCTCGGCTGAAGCTTTTGTTGTAGGCTGAGACGGTTCACCGCCGTTACACGGTGCTGTCCGCCATCGTGCGGAACAGGCCGAGGCGTTATTTTTTAACGCAAATGCAGGGTGGTACCGCGAAGTACAGTCTTCGTCCCTCAGTGGGGACGGAGACTTTTTTATTTTATCACCCAAAAGGTAAATTAGCTTTTTGAAAGGATGAAAGGTATGAACGACAACGCCGAAAAGCTCAAGGAATTATTCAAAAAGAAAGCCGCCGAAGCCGGTAAGGTTTCCGAGCTTGAGGAGCTGAGAATAGAATTTCTCGGCAAAAAAGGACACATATCGGAGCTCATGAACGAGCTGCGCGCCCTGCCCAATGACCAGAAAAAAGAGGCAGGTCAGAAGATAAACACAATAAAGCAGTTCATCGAAACCGCAATGCAGGAAAGGCTCGCTGAGCTTAAAGCTATTGAAGAGCAGAGACTTATCGACATGGCCGAGGTCTATGACGAATCTTTCCCCTGCGACACTCTCCCCGGCTCATATAGCCCAATAACTCTCGTTCAGCGTGAGGTTGACGAAATATTCCTCAACATGGGCTTCTCCATTGAGGACTATTCCGAAGTCACCGATGACTACAACTGCTTTGAGGCTCTCAATATCCCCAAGCATCACCCTGCACGTGATATGCAGGACACATATTACCTCTCCAACGGTCAGCTTCTCAAGACCCACACCTCCGCCGCTCAGAACACGATTCTTCGCAAGTATGCGGCAGACCTTGAAAAGGGTATCCCCCTGCGTGCCGTGTTCCCCGGACGCTGTTTCAGGAACGAGAAGATAGATGCCTGCCACGAAAACACCTTCTTCCAGATGGAGGGTATGATGGTTGATAAGGACATCTCCATTTCAAACCTCATCTACTTTATGAAAACAATGCTTTCCGAGGTTTTCCAGAAGGATGTTACCGTGCGACTTCGTCCCGGTTTCTTCCCGTTCGTTGAACCCGGATTCGAACTTGACATTCAGTGTCTTATCTGCGGCGGCGAGGGTTGCTCCTCCTGCAAGGATTCCGGTTGGCTTGAGCTTTGCCCCTGCGGCATGATTCATCCCAATGTTCTCAAGGCCGGTGGCATTGACCCCGAGAAGTATTCGGGATTCGCATTCGGTCTGGGCCTGACAAGACTCGCAATGATGAAGTACGGAGTTAAGGACATCAGAGTGTTCAACAGCTGCAACCTCAAGTCACTCTCACAGTTCACCAATTCCACATTCACCACACCGGACAGCGACAAGAAAGAGGAGGC
>CAZFZW010000068.1:0-6914 GCA_964523465.1 uncultured Clostridium sp.
TAGCACGTGCTCTTGCCGTCAAACCTCGTGTTTTGCTGCTCGATGAGCCTTTGGGCGCACTTGATCTGAAGCTCAGACGGGAGATGCAGGTTGAACTTAAAAAGATTCAGCAGCAGATGGGCATTACTTTCATATATGTAACCCACGACCAGGAGGAAGCACTTACGATGTCGGACACCGTCGTTGTGCTTAACCAGGGTTATATTCAGCAGATAGGCACTCCCGTTGATATTTATAACGAGCCTACCAATGCTTTTGTTGCCGATTTCATAGGTGAGAGCAATATTATTGACGGTGTTATGATAAAAGACCGCCTTGTGCGTATACTCGGAGCGGAGTTCGTCTGCGTTGATGAGGGCTTTGGCGAGAATATGCCCGTCGATGTTGTTATAAGACCCGAGGATGTCATCCTTACGGACCCCACAAAGGGCGAGCTCAAGGGTGTCGTCACAGATATAATTTTCAAGGGCGTGCATTATGAGATGCATGTTATGGTCAACGGCTATGAGTGGCTTGTACACAGTACCGTTTCCACTCCTATCGGAGCGGAGGTGGGTCTTAGCGTTGAACCCTCGAATATTCAGATAATGAATAAGCCTGAGTCCGAGGATGAGGAGGTGTTCAACGCCGATGCGTAAAAAACTTATGGCAGGGCCGTATCTTCTGTGGATGCTGGTCTTTACGATAGTGCCGCTGCTGTTCGTTTTTTATTACGGCTTCACCGATGCGGACGGCTCGTTCACTTTTTCAAACATAACGGCAATATTTGAAAAAATTCATATTCAGGCGCTCGGTCTGTCGCTGCTTCTGGCTTTCATCACAACTGCCGTGTGCCTGCTTCTTGCTTATCCTCTGGCACTGATACTCAGCAGAAATGCATCCAAGAACAAGAGCTTTGTTATCTTTATCTTTATTCTGCCGATGTGGATAAACTTTCTTCTGAGAATAATAGCTATCAGAGTTCTGCTCTCCGATAATGGTATTTTAAACCAACTGCTTTCGGCACTGAACCTGCCGAATTTCAGCATACTTTACACACCGGCTGCTATAGTGATAGGTATGGTCTATGACTATTTCCCGTTCATGGTTATGCCGATATATAATGCCCTTATTAAGATAGACCACAATCTTCTTGATGCCGCAGGCGACCTCGGTGCAACTCCGGCAAGGACATTTAAGAAGATAATCTTTCCGCTCTCCGTTCCCGGAGTTATCAGCGGAATAACCATGGTGTTTGTTCCGAGTATTTCCGAGTTCGTCATAGCCGATATTCTCGGCGGCGGCAAGGTTTTGCTGATAGGCAATATTATTGAGCAGGAGTTCAACCAGGGTAACAACTGGCATCTCGGCTCGGGAATATCCATAGTCCTTATGATATTCATCTTTGTGAGTATGATGATAGGTGAACTCAAAGGCTCGGGAGAGGAGGGTGCATTGTGGTAAAATTCAAGCACTTTCTCGAGCGGTTCTATGTGGCGATAATTTTCGTTTTGCTCTATCTTCCGATAGCGGTGCTTACAATACTCTCTTTCAACAATTCACGTTATATGAATTGGGGTGGATTTACCCTCAAGTGGTATGAAAGCCTGTTTACGAGTGAGCCGATAATGGAGGCGTTGAGGAACACTCTCCTGCTCGCCCTGCTTTCGGCATTGATTGCTACGGTGATAGGAACTGTCGCCTGTGTCGGTATAATGTATATGAAAAAACGCAGCCAGTCGGCTGTGATGAGCCTCAACAGTATTCCGCTGCTCAATGCGGATATAGTGACGGGTATAGCGCTTATGTTGCTTTTTGTGCGTCTGTTCGGTAATCTTAACTTTACTACCATGCTCATTGCACATATCAGCTTTAATATCCCGTATGTGGTTCTCAATGTTTTGCCGAAACTTCGTCAAAGGGACAAGAATACTTACGAAGCGGCGGTCGATCTCGGTGCAACGCCCGTTCAAGCGTTCTTCAAGGTAATCGTGCCGGACATCTTTCCCGGACTTCTTTCGGGATTCCTTATGGCGTTTACCATGTCGCTTGACGATTTTACTATCACTTATTTCACAAAGGGTGCGGGAGTTAAAACACTCTCGATAATCATCTATACCGAGCGAAAGCTCGGAAATCAGCCTGAGCTCTACGCTCTGTCAACAATAATATTCCTCATCGTGCTTCTTGTTCTCTTTGTCGTCAATCGCATAAGTATCAGCAAGGAGAAGAACGATAGGGCGAATAAAAACTATTGATGGGGGTCGAACTGAATTGAAAAAGACTGCTTTTCTCAGAATTATCTGTGCCGCTATGGCACTTGTGCTTTGCCTGTGCTCGTTTGCCGCACTTGCAGGTTGTTCAAACGATTCACGCAAAATAAATGTCCTGGCTTACGGTCAGTATATCGATCTTGATGTTATCTCTGAGTTCAGAAAGGAGAGTGGCATTAAGGTGAGCGTGGACGAGTGTGATACGCCCGAGGAGCTTTATAACAAGGCTGTCAACGGCGATCAGTCCTATGATCTTATCTGCGCTTCGGATTATATTATCGAACGCTTTATCAAAGAGGGTAGACTCGCCGAGCTTAATTTTGATAACATCCCCAATATCAAGAATATCGGTGATGTTTATCTTGAGAAGTCCCGCTCGTTTGACCCCGAGAACAAGTACTCTGTTCCTCATTTCTGGGGCACCGTCGGTGTTATTTATAATACCAAGATGGTCTCTGAGGAGGATGCGAAGAGCTGGAATATGTTCTTTAACGAGAAGTATTCGGGCAAGATAATTATGTCCAACAGCATTCGTGATTCGTTCCTTGTTGCACTCGAGTCTCTCGGCTATTCGCTCAACACTACCGATAAGGCTGAGATTGATGCCGCAAAGGCACTGCTTATTAAGCAAAAATCACTGCTCAAGGCCTATCTGGTCGAGACTGAGGCAAGAGATACGATGATAAGCGGAGAGGCCGCTATGGCTCTTGTGTACAACGGCGAGGCTTATCTTGCAATCGAGGGCGATGAAGAGCAGAGTATTATGGGCAACCCCGACCTCAAGTTCACCATTCCCGAAGAGGGCACAAATTTCTGGATAGATTCGTGGATAGTGCCGACTTACAGCACCAACAAGGCCGATGCAGAGGCGTTTATCAACTACCTGTGCGGCGTTGAGGCTGCCAAGAAGAACTTTGAGTATATCTATTACTCAACTCCCAATCAGGCATTTATTGATTCGCTTGATGCCGATGTTAAATCTGACGAGGATATTTTCCCGTCCATGGATGTTATAAACAAAGGTGAAGTTTACCATGACCTCGGCGCAGACCTCGATTCGTATTACAGCGCCGCATGGAAAGAAATTAAGTCATAAAATCAAAATCGGGGCGCGGTTTTCCGTGCCCCGAATGTTTTATAAGGGTGATAAATATGCTTATAGATGAACTTGTGAAATTTTCAAATTATTACGGCTCGAATCCGTCTCTCGTCCTTGCAGGCGGCGGCAACACATCCGCAAAGGAGAACGGCAGAATGTGGGTCAAAGGCTCGGGAACGGCACTTGCAACGATAACGGCACAGGGTTTTGTCGAGATGGATCTTGAAAAACTCAATTCGATTTTCTCCAACACTTATCCCGACTCCGACACCGAGCGTGAGGCTGCGGTGCTCGATGACCTTATGGCGGCAAGAGTGCCCGGCGAAGAAAAACGCCCGAGCGTCGAGACTACTCTGCACGGACTTTTTCCGCATCGTTTCGTGCTGCACCTGCATCCGTCGAAGATAAACGGCCTGACCTGTTCAAAAGGCGGCGAATCTGCGGCAAGAAAAGTTATAGGCAGAGACTTTATCTGGATTGAGCAGTGCCGACCCGGTTATATTCTGGCAAAGCTCTGCCGTGATAAGCTCGAGGAATACAAAAACAAAAACGGCAGCGACTGCGATATGCTCCTGCTTGAAAATCACGGCATATTCATTGCGGCCGATACGGTTGACGAACTTGGCGAAAATCTTGACTTTGTGCTCGACTCAATAGATGCTGGTTTAAAAGAGAATCCCTCGTTTGATAAAACGCCTACCTGCGACAACGATGCACAAAAGGCACTGCTTGTGGCTTTCCCCGAAGGTGCGGTGATAAAAGAAGTGCCTCACGGAATTTCAGCGAGCTTTATAGCGGATAAATTTTCTGCATGGGAGATTCTCCGACCCTTTACGCCCGACCACATCGTGTATTGCAAGGCGTATCCGCTGTGGCTTGATAGTCTTGAAACTGTTGCGGATAAAGTCGAGGAGTACCGCACAAAATGCGGATTTCTGCCGAGAGTTATCCTCGTCGAGGGCAGGGGAGCGTTCTGCGTCGGAGACAGCGAGAAACAGGCGGCTACAGCCGAACTGCTCTTTGAAGATGCGGCTGATATAGCTGTTTATTCCCGTTCTTTCGGCGGTGCGTCGCATATGACAGAAGAACTGACCGATTTTATCACAAACTGGGAAGTTGAGGCATACAGAAGCTCGCAAAATGCCTGAATTTCGTCAAAACGGTTTTTCAACGGCGAAAAATGACGAAATTAAAGCCTATCGGCAAAATCTGTTTTAATTTTTCGTTAAATATTGCGTTTAACGCTTGAAATACCTACCGAAATAAGTTAAAATATTCTCAACAAAAAGAGCTCAAGTGAGCCGGAGGTCATGTGACCTCTCAAACAAGATATGGGGGCAAAAAGAGAATGTCAGTCAGACTTAACACCTCGTTTGTCGGCGAGGCAGCAAATACCGATAAGCTTACTGCTATTCAGGCGGAGATAACCGCCGCACACGAGAAACTGCACAACGGCACGGGCGCAGGCAATGCGTTC
Organism: uncultured Clostridium sp.; assembly: GCA_964523465.1. Lineage (GTDB taxonomy): Bacteria > Bacillota > Clostridia > Oscillospirales > Acutalibacteraceae > CAG-177. Next base: position 4,829 of record CAZFZW010000068.1, read on the forward strand.
CTCGGCTGGGTGGATCTTCCCGTGAATTACGATAAGGATGAGTTTTCGAGAATCAAGGCGGCATCCGAGAAGATAAAGAGTGATTCCGATATACTTATAGTTATCGGCATTGGCGGTTCCTACCTCGGAGCAAGAGCGGCTATAGAGTTCGTCAAGTCGCAGAAGTACAATGACACCGCAAAGGACACTCCGCAGATTTATTTTGCAGGCAACACCATCAGCTCATCGTCTCTGGCTGAGCTTGTTGACCTTTGCAAGGATAAGGACTTCTCCGTTAATGTTATTTCAAAGTCCGGCACAACTACCGAGCCGGCACTCGCTTTCAGAATTTTCAGAGACCTGCTTATTAAGAAGTACGGCAAGGACGGCGCAAAGGGCAGAATTTATGCCACTACCGATAAGGCAAAGGGCGCACTTCGCAATATGTCCGATGCGGAGGGCTATGAGACTTTCGTAGTTCCCGATGATGTCGGCGGCAGATATTCCGTGCTCACCGCAGTCGGTCTGCTTCCCATAGCGGTTGCAGGTATCGATATCGATATGCTTATGAAGGGTGCTGCCGATGCAAGAGAGCAGTATGCAGACCCCGATATTATGAAGAACGATTGTTATCGTTATGCCGCTATCCGCAATAATCTTTACAGAAGCGGCAAGAAGATCGAAATGATGGCAGCTTATGAGCCTGATTACACAATGATGTGCGAGTGGTTCAAGCAGCTCTTCGGCGAGAGCGAGGGCAAGGAGAACAAGGGTATCTTCCCGGCATCCGCAATTTTCTCCACCGACCTTCATTCTCTCGGCCAGTATATTCAGCAGGGCGAAAGATCCTTGTTCGAGACCGTCGTTACATTCAAGCAGCCCAAGCGTGACCTTATAATCGACGCTACTGCCGACAACGAAGACGGACTCAACTTCCTCGCAGGCAAGGCGATGTCCGAGGTAAACCGCAAGGCATTCGAGGGTACAGTCCTCGCACATACCGATGGCGGCGTGCCCAACATCATCCTTGAGGTTGACAAGATGGATGAGTATGACCTCGGCCAGCTTATCTACTTCTTTGAGAAGGCCTGCGGAATTTCCGGCTACGTCCTCGGAGTTAATCCGTTTGACCAGCCCGGCGTTGAAAGTTATAAGCTCAATATGTTCGCTCTCATGGGCAAGTCCGGCTATGAGGAGCGTCGTGCGGAGCTTGAAAACAGAATAAATTTTTAGGAGGAATTCTAAATGATTTCTTTGATCACAGGACGCAAAGGCTCAGGTAAAACAAAGCGCCTCATCGACCAGGTAAACAAGGCTGTCGAGGCTTCCAGCGGTAACGTTGTCTGCGTTGAGAAGGAAAGACTTCTGACCTACGACATCAACTACCGTGCAAGACTTATGGAGACCGATTTCTATAAGGTCAGCGGATACAAGGCGTTCTACGGCTTCCTCAGCGGAATCTGTGCAGGCGACCACGACATCACCGACATTCTCATTGACGCTACTTTGAGAATCGGCGGCAGAGATTACGATGAGCTTGCTGTTTTCCTTGAGAAGGTTAAAGAGCTTAGCGATATAACCGAAAAGAACTTCATTTTCACCATCTCGGCTGATGACAGCGAGCTTCCCGAGAGAATTTTCGACTTCTGCCAGAAGCTGTAAAAGAAAAAAGTTCAAAAAACCGAAGTTTTTATTGACAAAACCCGCGTAGGAAGTTATAATACTTTCTGCGCGGATTTGAAGTAGACGGTATAATTATGCCAATTACGCACCGTCGGCAAGGTGATACCTATGTTTATCGAATTAGAACCGCTTTTTAACAACATCGGATTCAGTCAGTCGTTTGACTATACTATGAATTTTTCCGATGAAGAGTTCTGGGCGGACAGGCCTTTTAAAACGCCTGTCAAAATCAAGGGCGAGGTTGCAAACCGAGCAGGCATAGTCTGTATCAATGCACAGGCAACTGTCGAAGTTGATACCGACTGCAACCGTTGTGCCGCTTCAATCAACCGTGTTTTCACAGTTCCCGTTTCGCACACTCTTGTTACCTCTCTCAATGATGAGGATAACGATGAGCTGATTCTTGTTGAGGATATGCACTTTG
>CAZFZW010000069.1:0-6887 GCA_964523465.1 uncultured Clostridium sp.
CGTAGGTGTTTTTGTCGGTTTGATAAACGGCTACCCCGTTTTGCTCGGCACGCTGCTTTGCATCGGCGTCAAGGGGAGCGGATTCGGTTAAAATTATGCAGGATATGTCGGCTAAAGCCGCAACGCCGATGGAATTTATGTTACCCATGACCGTCATCCACGCATCGCCCGACTTTGCACGGGACATCACCCAGCTCAAAAGGTCGCCGCAATAGCCGCCCGTGACCTCTTTGGATAGGGCTTCTTCACTCTCGCAAAGTGCGGTTAGATTCAGCTTTTCTTTCAACTCGGCAACGGTCATTTCTCTTCCCCCTCTTTTCTGTTTCGCCTGAACGGCGCAGGGATATATTCCTGCATATCCGTTCGGTCAAGCTCGTCACGCATGGCAAATACGCAGTCATGCAGCACGGCGTTGCCGTGAACAATATCCTCCGCAAGTGCCCGACAGGTCGGCGCACCGCAGGTGCCGCAGTCAAGTCCCGGCAGGCGTTCGAGCAGTTCGGTTATCTTTGCCATCATCGCCATGGCATCGGAAACATTGTCCGCAAGTTTGAGTACAGATGAGCCTTCAAGCGGCCGCTCCCACAGCATATCCGACGGAACTTCGCCGCTGTTGAGATGATTGGCAGACACGGGCAGATACCGCCTGAGCTGTTGAAGTCGTGCTTTGGCGACATACGGATTTTCCGCTGTCAGCGAGCCGCCGACGCATCCGCCCGAGCAGGCGTTTAACTCAACGAAATCGAGCCGCTGAAGCTTTTCGTCCTCAATCTCCTCTAATACCTTTATTACATTTTCAATGCCGTCTGCGGCGAGATATTTTTCTTTGAGCAATGCGGCAGACTCACCGCCGCTCGATGCCCAGCTGACACCCATAAGTCCCGAGAGACAGGTGTCCTCCGGCTCTCGCAGATGGTTCATCTGCTTTAACAGCACGGGATAGATGTCTTTCATCGCAATGACAGCATCGACATTCGATTCGGGCAGGCAAATCGGCTGTTTTACCGCTGTTATTTTAGCGGGGCAGGGGGTGATGAAAAATATTCCTATATCGGACTCGTCAAGTCCCGTCTTTTTAACAGCCTCCTGTCTGGCAAGCTGTGCCGCAGTCTCCATTGGCGAATTGAGCGGCAGAACATGGGGAAGAAGATGCGGAAAGCAGACTCGAATCAAACGACAAACGGCAGGACACGCCGAAGATATGACGGGTTTCGGAATGTCGTTTTCCGCAATGTATTTGCGAGTGGCCTCACTGACGAGCTCCGCACCCCTCGCAACCTCAAAAACTTCGTCGAAACCGAGACACTTGAGAGCTGTGATTATATAACCTATATCATCGAGGTTGTTAAACTGGCCGTAAAGAGACGGAGCGGGCAGAGCCACTCTGTATTTGAAGTCGATTATCCTGTTCATGGAGTCACGGTGCGAATACTTGGCGTGGTGCGGACACACACGGATACATTCGCCGCAGTCGATGCAGCGTTCCGAGATGATGTTTGCCTTGCCGTTTCGCACTCGAATTGCCTGAGTCGGACAACGCTTTATACAGTTTGTGCAGCCCATGCATTTCTCTTCGTCGAGACGCACGGAGTGGAAATAAGTATTCATATCAAAGACCTTTCAGCCGTCTATCATGATGACGAACGGAGTCAGTGGGCGTTTACTTTTAAACTGATGGTCGTGCCGACACCTATCTCGGTGTCTATCTTCATTTCGTCTGTGTATTTTTTTATGTTGGGCAGTCCCATGCCTGCGCCAAAGCCGAGGTCACGGACTCTGTCGGGTGCGGTGGAATAGCCTTCCTGCATGGCGAGCTCGACATTTTCTATTCCGGGGCCGTGGTCGGTGAGCACCATTGAAATGCACTCGGGCGAAATTTCAACATCAATTTCGCCGCCACCTGCATGAATGACCATATTTATTTCACCCTCGTACATGGCGATGGAAACGTTGCGTATGACCGACGAATCAAAGCCGAGACCTTTTAAAATACGCTTGGTTTCACCCGATGCCTCACCTGCACGGGTGAAGTCGTCTCCGTCAACAACAAAATGCAGTTTCATATTATCCATTGACAGCCCTGCCTCCTCTCAGGCCGGACTGATATAGTCTGCCACAGGAGGTGAACATCTCAAGCTCGGTTTTGAGCACGACAATATCAAGCTCCCGTGCAAGGTCTAAAATGGCAGTGCTCGGAGTTTTGCCCCTGACGAAAACTATGACTTTCATATCCATCATTTCGGCTGTGCGAACAACCTGCGGATTGACGAGTCCCGTGAGCAGAACTGCCTGCTCCTTGACGAATGCCAACACATCGCTCATCATGTCACTGCCGCAGGCGGTGTGAACCTCACGGTCGGTGTGTTCCTCGCCGCAGAGCAGCTCGGCGTTAAGTGTTTCCTTGAGCTGTAAAACTGTCATCTTATCCCATCCTTTGACAAAATTCTCAACTTTTTGAACAATTCGTCTTAATTTATGTTGATTATATCATATGAAACAGGGATTTTCAACAGTATGATAGATATAGAAAAATCCCCATGCGGATTTTACCGCACGGGGAAAAGGGTTGTTTTATTAGCTGTTTTCAATGATGTGGGGCAGGATGAGAATATACTTGACAAGCATATAAGCTACTGCCACGGGAACATTGACGACATTCTGAAGAAGGTTTGACTTGAAGTCGGTCGGAAGATTCTCGGACACGGTTTCAGAACGCTTCTCGGTCTTTTTTATTGCATACTCGTCAAACTTGTCATAACCTGTAGCCTCGCAGGTCTCGTCATCGACATCGACTGTGTATGCACGGTAGATGAGCTTGTCGCCGTCGATGGTAAATGTGCTGAACATCGACTTGCCGGGCTGTGCTGCGACGGCTGCATCTTCGAGAATCGGCTCCATTGCATCTTCGTGTACGCTGTAACGCTTTGTACCGGCGGTGTTCGGGAGAATGTGAACAGTGCCGGTGGGGTTGAGAGCATAAGTTACCTGCTCGCCGTTGTACTCCTCGGTGATGTAGGTGGTATCCTGAATCTCATCATCCTTGACCTGATAGGTACGAAGATACATATGGTCGTGTCCGGCGATGACAACATCGATGTCAAGCTCGTCGATAACGGGAAGCAGACGCTTGCGCATGATGACAGTGTCGGGCTTGTTGATGTTCTTGCCTGCCGAATAGAACGAACGGTGCATGAGCACTATCTTCCAGTGAGCGTCGGATGAGTTCATATCATTCTTGAGCCAGTTTATCTGCTCCTCACTCATGGGATACATATCGTTTGTGTTGAGCACGGCAAAGTGTGCATTGCCGTAATCAAACGAATAATAAACGCCTGTGATGTGGTTCCAACCTGCGCTTGTGTCGAGGTTGAACATATTGTTGAACCAGCCCCAACGGAGGTTGCCCTCATGGTTACCGGAGGCAGGTGCCATGGTGATGTTCATAAGAGTGTCGCAGTTCTTCTCGTAGAACCAATCCCACTCTTCGTCGGTGCAGTCGTTTACGAAGTCGCCTGCATTCATAAGGAAGGCGGCATCGGGGCAAACCTGCATTGCGGTGCGCTCAACTGCTCCGCTCTTGGTGAAGTTCTTCTCATTGCCTGCCTGAACATCGGCAAGAGCTATGAACGAGAAAGCACCCTCACCGTCAAAGGCGGTTGTGAATGTGCCGACATTGCTCCAGATGTCAGTCTGCTTGTCGCCGACTCTGTAGGCATACTTTGTGCCGGGAGTGAGACCCTCTGCAAGTACCTTGTGGCAGTAGTTATCCTTCCACTTGGTGCATTTTCCGGAAAACTCGAGAGCACCGTCAAAGCTGCCGTCGAAGCCGTCATAGGCTATTACCTGGACATCGCTGCCGCACTTTTCGGTAGTGTACCAGCATATTCCGCGGCGGGTCTTGGCATCGCCGTTGAAAACAACGCTGATGCGCTTAATCGAGCCGTCTGCGCTCTCCTGCTGCTGTGCGAAAGTGGGGACTACCATGCAAGCAAACAGGCACAGAGCCATAACGGCACTGACTATCCTCAATACTTTTTTCTTCATCGCATATTCCTCCGATGTTTAAGATAAGTAGATTTTACATCCAAATAGTACAAAAGTCAATAGCGGTTAGTGAAAGCTATTGTTTATTATTTATAGTTTTATTTTCTTCATCATCCACACATGAGGACAGCCTTCTTCATATTCGGTCTCGCCCACGGGTACATATCCTGCCGAAGCGTAGAACTTTTCCGCCTGCCGCTGGGCGTGCAGCCAAAGTTCATTTGCTCCGTCAGATGCGGCGTAGTCCTCTGCGGCTTTTAGTATGACAGTGCCCAGACCCTTTCCTCTGTGAGGTCTGCTCACAGCGAGGCGGCCGAGGGTCATGCGGTCTGTTTCGGGGTCTTTGAACACACGGCAGACACCTGCCGCAGTGGTGTCGATATATAAAACGATGTGCGTTGCAAAGCCGTCAACTGTGTCGAACTCATCTTCAAAGCCCTGCTCGTCAACAAAAACCTCCTGCCTTATTCTCTTTGCCTCGTCCGGAAGAGAGGCGAATATCTTGATTTTCATAGTATCTCCTTGGCGTTTTTTACAATTATATCATAATTTTTTCTCAGAGCCTATCCTATCGATAAATCTTTTCAAACTATTGAAAGCGACGGGTGTTGCGTATATAATAGAAAGTGTAAAAAAGACTTTTTGGAGGCAAACAAAATGAAGAAGCTTACAGTTCTTTTTCAGGGCGACAGCATAACCGATATGGGCAGAGACTACGCCGATATACGCAACATGGGAAACGGCTATCCGCTGTTTGCGGCATCGAATTTCCGTGCGGCGAATCCGAAATTCCCCGTTGACTTTCTTGACCTTGGCATCAGCGGCAACAGAGTCAGTGACCTGCGTGACCGCTGGCAGAGTGACTGCCTTGATCTGCACCCGGATGTGCTCTCCGTGCTCATCGGAATCAATGACACATGGCGCAGATATGACAGCAATATGATGTCTGAGCCGGAGGAGTTCGAGAGAATATACCGCTCCCTGCTTGAGGATGCCAAAAGAGAGAATCCGAACCTTAAAATAATCATTATGGAGCCGTTTGTGCTGCACACGAGCGAGGAGAGGGCAAGTTGGCGAGAGGATCTCGACCCGAGGATAATGGCGGTTCGCAGAGTTGCAAAGGACTATGCGGATGCGTATATACCGCTCGACGGCATAATGAATGCCGCCGCTATAGACACCTGCCCCGAGCAGTGGGCGGCAGACGGAGTTCATCCCACACCCGACGGTGCGGCTCTCATAGCGAGCCACTGGCTTGACGCTTTTGAAAAAGTCCTTGAGGAGTGCTGAAATGGCGTTTGATAAGAATTTTTCGCCCGTACTGCGTTTTGCTGTAATGAGCGACATACATATCGATGATGAGCCGTGCATTGAAGAACAACGGCTTGAAAAAGCACTGCGTGACCTCAAAAATGTCTGCACTGCCGATGACCGATATGACGGCTTTGATGCGCTTGTCATAGTCGGCGACTTTGCATCCAGAGGCACAGCGGTTCAGATGAATAAAGTAAAGCGTATACTCGACAGTGAGCTGCCTGCCGATAAAAGGCTGATAATGACCATGGCGAGCCACGAGTTTATGAGCGACGGTGAGGAAAACGCTCTGAAACGCTTTGATGAAATATTTTCGCTCACGCCCGATACTCATACGGTGATAAACGGTTTTCATTTCATAGCGGTGACTACCACTAAAGGCTGTCATTTTGATGACAAAAAGCGTGCGTTTATCTCCCATGAGCTGAAAGCTGCCGCACAGGACGACGGAAAGAAGCCGATATTCTTCTTCCAGCATCCGCATATTACCGACACTGTGTATGGCAGTATAAACTGGGGTGAGGACGAGATAACGGATATTCTGATGGACTATCCGCAGATTGTTGATTTTTCGGGACATTCCCACGCTCCGATAAACGACCCCCGTTCGGTACATCAGAGACATTTTTCCACATTCGGCACGGGCACACTGAGCTACTTCGAGCTTGACGAGTTCGACAAGACTCACGGAACGGTTCCGCCCGAGGACGACAAAGCGGCACAGTTTTTGATAGTCGAGGCGGACGCACATGGCAGGGTGATAGTTTATCCCTATGATGTGCTCGGTGGCAAATTCTTCCCTTATGTTTGGGAGATAGACGAGCCGTGGAATCCCGATACATTTAAATATACCGATTCACGCTATGCCACGGCAGAGCGCCCGAAATTTGAAAATGCACAGATGATTTTTAGCGACATAACTGCCGATTCATGCTCACTTGAGTTTACACAGGCAACAGGAAACGAACGGCCGGACAGCTATGACATCTATTTTATCGCTGATGACGGACTGATAAAGCGGCATCTGAACATAACTTCACGCTATTATCTGAGTGATATTCCTCAGACCCTCACCGAACATATCTCGGGTCTTGAGAGTGAAACGGAGTACACCGTGAAGATAGTGGCGAACAGCTTCTGGCGAACCCACAGCGAGCCGATAACCGCACAGATGAAAACAAAGTGATGTTCGCTCGAATTGATTTAATCCGAATGTTAATTTATTATTGCTCAAACAAATTAAGCTGAGTGGGCTTTAACACGGTAATGTAAAAATTTTTCGGTAAAATCGATTTTGACCGAAAAATCAATGCGAATACGCCTGAAAACTCAGCCGCTTTTGTGAATTTTTTGCTGTGGTACAGTTTGTTTGCCCCATTGAATTGACTTTATATGCGGTTGTGTGTTAAAATATCTACAGCCGCCGGCGAGTGAACAAAGTTTGCAGTGCCGGTCAAAATATTTTCAGTTTTTTAAGGAGGAATGAAGGTTGACTGATCAGAAAACAATGGCGTACATTAACCTTTATG
>CAZFZW010000070.1:0-6796 GCA_964523465.1 uncultured Clostridium sp.
TATTAAAAACAAAGTTTATCGCTCGGCACAGTATCCCGACTGTGCCGGGCATTTTTATTTTAAAAATCGCTCCGTTTGTACCGATAGCTCTTGATTTAACACACGATTTGATTTATCATTATTATGCTACATTTCATAACACAGAAACGGAGAATTTTTTATGGACAAGTTCGCAAGATTTAAATATCAGCCGTGCCTGCCTCTTGGCGAGGACGGCAGAAAGCTCACAGGCTCGCCCGAGCACACCGCACTTTCACGCAAGGCGGCAGGCGAAGGCATGGTACTGCTCAAGAATAAGGATTCCGCTCTGCCGCTGAAAAAAGGAACAAGAGTTGCACTCTTCGGCAAGGGCACTATTGAATACATAAAGGGCGGCGGCGGAAGCGGCGATGTTTTCTGCGCCTACACCCACAACATTTATGACGGCTTTGCTCAGAAAGAGTCCGAGGGCAAGGTGAGCGTCTACAGACCCACCGTGGATTTCTACAAGGAATATGTCAAAGAGGCAGGCAAGGCTATCCCCACCCGTGCTCAGGTTGAGCGTATATGGGACAAAGTCAACGCCATGGACTTCTGCAAGGAAAAGGACGACATAATCTACGACACCTTTGCAAGTATGCACGTCGTCGAGGCCGATGCTCCCGACGAGCTGATAAACGAGGCCGCAAAGAACGCAGATGCCGCCGTCATAACTTTCAGCCGATTCTCGGCCGAGGGTGTTGACAGAAAGGCTATCGCAGGCGACTATTACCTCTCCGATGCCGAGAAGAGCCTTGTTGACCGTGTTTCTGCGGCATTTGACAAAACCGTTGTCCTGATAAACTCAGGCGGAGTTGTTGACTGCGAATACTTTGCCGACAACGACAAAGTTCAGGCCGTAATTTACGGCTGGCAGGGCGGCATGGAGGGCGGCATGGCTGTTGCCGACATTATCTGCGGCGATGTCAACCCCTCGGGCAAGCTCACCGACACCATTCCCGTCTCATATGACGCTTATCAGAACGCCGCCGAGATGCTCACAGGATTTGAGCACCTTGATTACTTTGATGATATTTATGTCGGCTACCGTTATTTCGAGACTATCCCCGGTGCAAAAGAAAAGGTTCGTTATCCGTTCGGATTCGGCCTGTCCTACACCAAGTTTGAATTCAGCGGTGCATTCTGCGGCGATAGCGAGGGCAAAATAGTTGCCGCCGTGACCGTCAAAAACACAGGCTCTGTCCCCGGCAAGGAAGTAGTTGAGCTGTATTACAGCGCACCGCAGGGCAAGCTGGGCAAGCCCGCAATAGAGCTTGCGGCATTCAAAAAAACCAAGCTCCTCGCCCCCGGCGAAAGCGAGGCTATCGCACTGAGCTTTGACATAAACGATATGGCAAGCTTCGACGACCTCGGCAAAATCAAAAAATCGGCATTCGTGCTCGAAAAGGGCACATATACCTTCCACATCGGAAACTCTGTCAGAAACACCGCAACGCTCGGATATGAATATACACTTGCAGACGATGTTATCGTCAGAGAATCCGACTCCTATTGCCGCCCTGTTGCACTTGAAAAGAGACTGCTTGCAGACGGCACATTCGAGACTCTGCCCCTGGGCGAAGTCGAGCCCAAAAAGGGCAAAAACACCCTCTGCGATGCAAAAGCACCCGAAGAGCTTGTCGGATTTAACGATGTGGGCGAAAAGGCGACCCTCGACGAGTTTATAAAGCAGTTCACCGATGACGAGCTTGTTGACTTTGTCGGCGGCAAGAGCGAAAAGCTCGGCGTGTGCAACACAGGTTCGTTCGGTCTGCTCAAGAGGCTTGACATTCCGGCAATCCCCACCGCAGACGGCCCTGCGGGACTTCGTCTGAACGCTGTCACAGGTGCTCCCACCACCGCATGGCCCTGTGCCGCACTGCTCGCCTGCACATGGAACACCGAGCTTATCGAAGAAGTCGGTAAGGGCGGCGGTGCAGAGGTGCGTGAAAACAACCTCGGCATATGGCTTGCCCCGGCAATGAACATCCATCGCAATCCTCTTTGCGGCAGAAACTTTGAATATTTCTCGGAAGATCCCCTGCTTGCAGGTAAATCCTGCGCCGCAGAGGTCAGAGGTATCCAGTCGCAGAAAGTTGCCGCCTCCGTCAAGCACTTTGCCTGCAACAACAGAGAATCCAACCGTTTTGACTGCGACTCGAGAGTTTCCGAGAGAGCACTGCGCGAGATATATCTTCGTGGATTCGAGATATGTGTCAAAGAGGCTGACCCGTGGACAATAATGTCCTCCTACAATCTCGTAAACGGTCGCCACACCTCCACAAGCTATGAACTTCTCACCGAGATACTCAGAAACGAATGGGGCTTCAAGGGCACCGTCACCACCGACTGGGATGTTCGTAGCGTTGAATCAGACGAAATTCTTGCCGGCAACGATGTAAAGATGCCCTCGGGCAATCCCGATGACCTCAAAGACGCACTTGCAAGCGGTAAAATAACCAGAGCCGACCTCGAAGTAAGCGTTCGCCGCATACTCGAAATGGCACTGAAAACCGCAGAATAAAAAACACTCGGGGCGGCTTAAGTGCCGCCCTTTTCAGGTGAAAAATGATTGACAAATACCGTGTACTAAAAGAATACTTCGGTCACGATACTTTCCGCGAGGGGCAGGAACAGCTCGTTGATAGCCTGCTCTCGGGCACAGACGCCCTCGGCATCATGCCCACGGGTGCGGGCAAATCCGTCTGCTATCAAATACCTGCGCTTATCTTCGATGGTGTAACACTCGTTATCTCTCCGCTTATCTCGCTGATGAAAGACCAGGTAAGTGCACTCGTCGAGTCGGGCGTTGCGGCGGCATATGTCAACAGTTCGCTGACGCAGGTGCAGTATTCAAGGGTGCTCGACAATATCAGAATCGGCAAATATAAAATAATATATGTTGCCCCCGAGCGACTGAGCACACCGAGCTTTATGAGCGTGTGCGAAAGTATACATATCTCGATGATCGCTATAGACGAGGCTCACTGCGTTTCACAATGGGGACAGGATTTCAGACCGAGCTATCTGAAAATTTCCGAATTTGTCTCTTCTCTCCCTGCCCGCCCCGTTGTCGGTGCTTTCACCGCCACTGCCACTGACGAAGTAAAACGGGATATAGTAAACCTGCTTAAATTAAACGACCCATGCACGATAACAACGGGCTTTGACCGACCAAATCTTTTCTTCGGCGTGATGAAGCCACAGACAAAGTCAATCGCACTCATGCGCCTTGTCAGAGAGCGCAGGCAGAGTACCGGTATCGTCTACTGTTCCACACGCAAGGCCGTGGAGGAGGTCTGCGACCTGCTGTGCAAAAACGGCTTTTCCGCCACACGCTATCACGCAGGACTCAGCGAGCAGGAACGCAGAGTAAATCAGGACGACTTCATCTATGACCGCAAGCAGATAATGGTTGCGACAAACGCATTCGGCATGGGAATTGACAAGTCGAACGTCTCGTTTGTCATCCACTACAATATGCCGCAGAATATCGAAAGCTACTATCAGGAGGCAGGCAGAGCCGGAAGAGACGGAGAACCTGCGGACTGCATATTATTGTACAGTCCAAAAGATGTTCACACCAACGAATTTCTCATCAACAACTCCGAGCCGAATCCGTACTTGAGCGAAGATGAGCAGGGCAAGGTTCGCAAGCGTGACCTCGAACGGCTGAAGTTTATGACATTCTATTGCACGACAACGGACTGCCTCAGAGGCTTTATTCTCAAGTATTTCGACGACCATGCCGCCCATCACTGCGGCAACTGCTCAAACTGCCTGTCGGAATTTGAAACCGTAGACATTACGGTTGACGCACAAAAAATCCTGTCCTGCGTTGCAAGAACAGGTCAGCGTTACGGCAAGAAAATGATCTGCGATGTACTCAGGGGTAGTAAGAATGAAAAAGTGCTCGCTCCCGGGCTTGATATGCAGTCCACCTACGGCATAATGGCAGACTGCCCCGAGACCCGCCTGCGAGAGATAATAGATTATCTGTGCAACAACAAATATCTCCTCTTTGATGGCAACGAATATCCCGTTTTAAAGCTTACCGCAAAGAGCCGTGAGGTTTTGAGTGGCAGCAAAACGCTCACCGCCAAGCTCGCCTCAAAGCATCAGGAATCAAAGAAAATCCGTGAGCTTCACGATGTTGATGATTCGTTGCTTGCCGCCCTCAAAAAGCTTCGCCTGACTATTGCCATGCGCCAAAGCGTACCTGCATATGTCGTGTTCACCGACGCCGCCCTTGTGGAGATGTGCCGTGTCCGCCCGACCACACCCGAAGATTTTCTTTCAATTTCTGGAGTAGGAAACGCAAAACTCGAGAAATACGGCAAGAAATTCATGGATGCAATCGCAGAGTTTAACAAATCGAATAAATAAAAAGTACTCCGCAGTCGTTAAAACTGTCGGAGTACTTTTTTTACTCAGCCGAACCGTCTGGCAGAATTTCGCACCTCCGAAAACAGGAACTACCCGTTATGGGTAGCCCCTGTTTCCTGTAAACATCCACATTGTCAGATGTATCAGTTGTTTATCACTGCGTTTTATAGGAACAATTTGTTCTTCTTCCCGTGTCTCGTCAACATAATGCGTACCAAAAGCATCGGTATATTTGTGTTGAATATTACGAGTGACCTTGATTTTTTCTAAACCTCGTTTTTCAAGTTCCTGCTTTTCTTTTTCTTCGGCAGCAGAAGAAAGGGCATCTCCGAGTATTTTGCAGATTAATATAATAAGCATTGTTCCGATAACACCAACGCCAAAGCCTGCCAGACCGAAAATCATGGCCAAGATTGTCCCCACTATAATTGAAGCAATAATCATCTTATAATGCCTCGCCTAACTCAATCATACCAAGCAAAACAGCTTATTCTGAGTTGCAACTGTATCAGCCAACGGTCAATTCGCCGTCGTTAAGTTTTTATCATGCGGAAACCCCATGCCGCCATATCCAATCAATATCCGTTTGCCTCAACGCCGTAGACCGCCTGAGAATGTGTGAACCCCTCAAACTCGAGCTGTTCTATAAGCTCCTGGCGAGAGAAAGACGAAAAAGACAGATATGATGCGGCTTTCTTTGCCGCCTGCTCGTTCCAGTTTGCGCCGCAGTTATCAGCACCGTATTTTGCCTGCTGAGAGGTAAATTTTTCAAATTCAAGCTGCTCAACAAGTCCCTTGTAGGAAAAAGCGGAATAATCAAGATAAGACTTAGCCTTCTTCAAAGCCTGTTCGTTCCAGTTTGCTCCGCAATTATCTGCGCCGTATTTCGCCTCATCACTTGTATACTTCTCAAATTCAAGCTGTTCAATGAGTCCCTGATAAGAAAACGCCGAATATCTAAGATACGACTTTGCTCTGGCAAGTGCGTTTTTCTGACCGGTCGTTATCGACGAAGATGCGCTCTTCTTTGTCGTCTGCACAGAATTTTCTTTGGCCTTTTGGGTGGTCTGTGCAGACTTTTTCTCGCTCTTCTCAGTAGCTTTCACGGCACTGTCGGCCTGTTCGTTCGCCTGCTCGGTCATCGAATAACTCTCGCCGTCAGTTGAATCATCCGTGTCGGAATCGCCCGAGCCGATTGAACCTATTATGCCGAAAACAACGACCACGACAATAACCCAAAACCACCATCTTTTATAAAACGGCTTTTTCTTCTCTTTTTTACCACTCTCGGCAACGACTGTCTCGGGTTTTACATTGGCACTTGCCCCACACTCGGGACAAAACCTGCCCTTAAACTCATTTCCACACAAATTACATTTCATAGTTTTCTCCTCACTTCTTTTTATAATACATCACCTTGCGGCGTTGTTCACTTTCCGTCCTCGAGCCACCACTCGAATTCCTCATTTTCATCGATTGAGATTTCATCGTTCGATCCGCTGAAAAGCAGCTTCAGTACAACAACTATAATCACAGCAATAATTAAACTTGACATCTGCTCACCTCATTTCAAGACCATTATACTCCCTGTTAAAATATCGTCAAGGCAATTTATCGGACAGTAAAAACAAATCGCCGCCATTGTCCGAAAATTGACAACGGCAGCGACAGGATTTATAATATTGTCAGCACAAATTTTCAACAGGTGATAAAATGCCAAAATTCAAATACCAATTACATTGCCACACCTCGCCCTGTAGTCACTGCGCGGATATGTCACCCAGGGAGTTTGCCGAGTCGCTCGCACGCTCCGGCTATTCGGGTGCGTGCATAACCAATCATTTTTTCAATGGCAATTCGGGCATCGACCGCAATCTGCCGTGGAACGACTTTGTAAAAGCCTACGAGGACGACCGGCTCGAATGTCAGCGGTATGCGAAGCAGCTCGGAATAGATATTCTATTCGGCATCGAGGAGGGCGTCGGCGGTGGACTTGAGATACTCTGCTACGGCCTAACGCCCGACATGCTATATGCACACCCCGAGTTGCGAGAAAGGAATGCCGAGCTGTGGTATAAAACTCTCTCGCCGCTCGGCGTGCTGATAATTCAGGCTCACCCGTTCAGGGAAAAAGATTATATCTCGACCCCGGGCGTTCTGCCGCTGAATCTGATTGACGGAATTGAAGTATTCAACGGCGGCCACAACCCGAGATTCAACCTCTCCGCCGCAGAATTTGCAAAAACTCACCCCAACCTGATTCTCACCTCCGGCGCAGATGCACATATCGCAAGCAAAACCGCACTCGGCGGCATTGCGGCAGATGAACGCATAACTACCCCCGAAAAGCTTGTAGAGGTGCTCAAAAGCGGCAAGTATTCACTGATAACCG
>CAZFZW010000071.1:0-6629 GCA_964523465.1 uncultured Clostridium sp.
AAGAGTGAACCGACACCGCCGAAAGAGCCGTTGTCGGGTGAGCTTGAGCGTGCGGCTGAGATGATAAAAAATGCCAAAAAGCCGCTTTTATATGTCGGCGGCGGTGCAGTGAGCTCGGGAGCGGCAAAGGCACTTTGCGACTTCGCCCAAAAGCTTAATATCCCCGTTTTGTGCTCTATGATGGGACTCGGCGCATTTCCCTGTTCATCAAAGCTGTTTTTGGGACTTGTCGGAATGCACGGCAACCCCTGTGCAAATTCGGCGGCTCTCGAGTGCGATTTGCTCATAGCTTTGGGCGCAAGATTTTCAAACCGTGTTGCCGCAAGCAAGGAGAGCTTCGTACCGAAAGCGAAAATATTACATATAGATATAGACCCTGCGGAGTTCGATAAAAATATAACGGCGGACGCCCATGTTTGCGGCGACCTGTCTGAAGTGCTCCCGATTCTTTCGAATATGCTTCTGCCCGATGAGCGAGATGAATGGCTCGATGAGATAAGCAAAATAAAGAGCCGAATTAAGCGGCCCAAACCGTATGCACCTTATACGGTGATAAATACATTAAGTGCCCTTACACAGGGTGAGATAAATGTAGTTACCGATGTCGGTCAGCATCAGATGTGGACGGCTCAGTATTATGGCTTTGAACGCCCACGATCGCTTATAACCTCGGGCGGACTCGGGGCAATGGGTTTCGGTATGGGTGCGGCGATAGGTGCGGCACTCGGATGCCCCGAGCGAAAGACCGTGCTCATAACGGGTGACGGAGGATTCCACATGAGCCTCGGCGAGCTTGCAACGCTCAAGAGGTATAACATTCCCGTTGTTGTGCTCGTGATGAACAACGGCGTGCTCGGAATGGTGCGTCAGTGGCAAAAGGTGTTTTATTCCTCGAGATTTTCGCAGACCGAACCGAAACGGCAGACGGATGTTGTCGCAGTCGCAAAGGCGTTTGGAATAAAGGGTATGCGAATAAGCAGGCCGTCTCAGGCTCGTCGTGTGCTCAAAAAGGCACTCGATATGAACAGCCCCGTTGTGATAGATTGCCGAATAGATCCCGAATGCGCGGTTCTTCCGATGATACCGCCCGGCGGTGATATTACCACTGCCATATATAAATGAGGTGACATACAATGACTCAAAAGCTTACAGTTTCCGCTCTTGTGAGAAACCGCTCGGGCGTTTTGCTCAGGGTGGCAGGACTTTTTGCAAGGAGAGGATATAACATACGAAGCCTTACCGTCTCGGAGACGGAACATCCCGAGTTTTCACGAATGACGGTGGTTGCCGAGGTTGAACCCGAGCAGGTAAGTCAGGTTGAGGCACAGCTTTTAAAGCTTGAGGATGTCATAAAGGTGGCACATCTTGAGGAGGGCAAGCTGGTTTCGAGTGAATTGCTGCTTATCAAGGTTCACTGTGTCAATAAGGACAGACCGCAGGTTCTCAAAACCGTGATTGCCTACGGTGCAAGAGTTAAGGATATAGGTCACACCATGCTTACCGCCGAGCTTACAGGTGAACCCGAGAGAATAGATTCGTTCATAGACGATATGAGCGTTCACGGAATAGCCGAGCTTTCACGCTCGGGTATCACAGCTCTTGAGAGCGGTGACACCGTGATAAACGATTGATGCAGGGGGAGAAAGCCTTGAAAAAGATAGAACTGCTTGACTCGACTCTGCGTGACGGAGCGCAGGGAGAGGGCATATCCTTTTCTGTCAATGACAGACTTGAGATAGTTCGAGTGCTCGATGAACTGGGAATACCGATAATCGAGGCGGGCAATCCGTCGTCCAATCCGAGAGAGCTTGAATTTTTCGAGCGTGCAGGCAAGCTGTGGCTGAAAAATTCCCAACTGTGTGCTTTCGGCTCAACTCGCAGAAAAGGCGAGAGGGTGGAAGATGACACGGCTTGTGCGGCTTTGCTCAAGGCAAACACGCCATGGGTCTCAATAGTAGGAAAGAGCAGGGCTTCGCAGGTCGAGGGCGTTATTCAAACGAGCCTTGAAGAGAATCTTTTGATGATAGAAGAGACCTGCCGCTTTTTTAAAGAGCACTCAAAATCCGTAATTTTTGATGCTGAGCACTTTTTCGACGCTTTTGCAGACGGCGATGGATACGCACTCGAGTGCCTGAGTGCCGCAATAAAGGGCGGTGCAGACCGTCTGGTTTTGTGCGACACCAACGGAGGCTCTTTCCCCGATTATATAGAAAAAGTGACTGCCGAAGTGGTCAAGGCATTCCCGAGTGCCGTGATAGGTATACACACTCATAACGACTCGGATATGGCGTGTGCGAATACGCTCATGGCAGTGAAATCGGGCGTAACGCATATACAGGGCACATTCATCGGCTTCGGTGAGCGTTGCGGCAATGCAAGCCTTACTTCGATAATCCCGAATTTGCAGATGAAGTCCGATTATGAGTGTATCCCCGGAGAGAATCTGAGAAAACTTACCCCGTCTGCAATAAAAATAGCCTCGATTGCAAATGTCACGCTGCACAAAAATGTGCCGTTTGTCGGACGCAGTGCGTTTGCACACAAGGCGGGTATGCACACGGACGGCGTGCTGAAATTCAATGAATCGTTTGAGCATATTGACCCCGAGTCGGTCGGCAACCACAGGCGTTTCCTGCTCTCCGAGGTTACGGGACGAGCTGCCGTTCTCAAAAAGATACAGAAGATTTATCCCGACTTTGACCGTGACTCGCCGCAGGTGGGCGAGCTGCTCGATATATTAAAGCAAAAGGAATATGAGGGCTATCAGTATGAGGGAGCGGATTCTTCGTTTGAGCTGATAGTTCACCGCCTTGTTAAAAAGTACAAGCCGTTCTTTGACCTTATCAGCTACAAGGTGCTTGACGAACTGCCCTATGACAACGGTCACAGTGCGACTGCCACGATAAAGTTGAGCGTTGACGGCAGAGTGAGAATAGCAGCCTCCGACGGTGACGGCCCCGTTAATGCACTTGACCGTGCTCTGCGTGAGGCGCTTGAGGTGTTCTATCCGTGCCTGCGTAAATTAAGACTCATCGACTACAAGGTTCGTGTCATGGAACCCCGTGATGCGACCGCCGCAAGTGTACGGGTTCTCATCACTTCTTCCGACGGTGAGGACATCTGGACTACCGTCGGCGTGGCAGAAGATGTCATAAACGCAAGCTGGATAGCACTTGTGGATTCGATAGAATATAAGCTTGTCAACATGGGCGATAAGCTTAACAGAGGATGATGGGGTGACTTCTGTTACCCTGAGTCAAGAACTGTCGAAATTTTGTAACAAAATGTTATTTTGCCATTCACACAAAAGTATTTAAATGGTTTATAATATCTATAATGGGTTCGCTGAAAGTTTGAAAAGGGAGAAATTTCTATGGCTAACGAAAAAATTCTTGTCGTTGATGACGACGCCAATATCTGTGAACTTCTCAGGCTTTATCTTGAAAAAGAGGGCTACTCCGTCAGTATAGTCAATGACGGCGAAAGTGCGGTCAAAAATTTCGGTGAGATACAGCCGGATCTTATGCTGCTTGATATTATGCTGCCCCGTCTTGACGGCTGGCAGGTTTGCCGTGAGATAAGAAAGTTTTCCGAGAAACCGATAATTATGCTCACCGCAAAGGGCGAGACTTTTGACAAGGTGCTCGGACTTGAGCTGGGTGCGGATGACTATGTTGTTAAGCCGTTTGATGCCAAAGAGGTTGTTGCCCGTGTTAAGGCGGTTCTCAGAAGAACAGCCGGTGCACCGTCAAATGATATAAAGCAGGTTGAATACGATAAGCTCAAGATAAATCTCACAAATTATGAGCTGTGGGTTGACGGCAAGCGTATAGACACTCCACCCAAAGAGCTTGAACTTATTTATCACCTTGCGAGCAACCCGAACAGGGTTTTCACCCGTGACCAACTGCTTGATGAGGTGTGGGGCTTTGATTATTACGGCGACTCGAGAACTGTCGATGTCCATGTCAAGCGTCTGAGAGAGAAGCTCGAGGGCGTTTCCGAAAAGTGGGAGCTTAAGACAGTTTGGAGCGTAGGCTACAAGTTTGAGACCAAGGATTGATCGTGTGAAAAAGCCGAATAAAAAAGCGGATTTCAAGAATATTAAAATGACAGGCTCGAGAACAAAACGCTCGGGTCTGTTTCACCGTTACTTCTATGTGACAACTGTAATTATACTTATCAGCTTCACCATTCTCGGCACATCCATGATGGTGTTTATAGCGAGAAACAAGTCTGCCGAAAAGACCGAGCTTTTAAAGCAGAACGCTCAGAATACGGCAACGACTGCGGCGAGCATCATTGAAAAGGGCTATCCGCTGACTCAAAATGACAATGACCTTGCCCGCTGGCTTATAGGCAGCACTTTAACACAGCTGTCGCAGGCGATTGATGCCGATATATATATATGCGACTCTAAGGGCAGGGTAATATGCTGCAAAGATATGTGGCAGTCGTCGGGATTGCTGATGTATACGGGCGAGTGCATAGTTCACAGCAAATACACCGTGTCAAACGAGGTGCTCGAGCGTGTGCAAAAGGGCGGATATACCGAGACCGGCACGCTCGGCGGATTGTATAAAAGCTCGCATTTTATCAGCGTCGAGCCGATAAATTCAACCGCAGGATTTCAGGGTGCCGTTATTGCGGCACAGAATACCGACTCTCTTCATGAGCCGATAAAGAATGTATTCAAGGTTTTCCTGCTCTCAGCACTTCTGGCACTCGCCATGGCATTTGTTGCGACATATGTGTTGACTTATCAGATGACAAAGCCGCTTCGTGAGATGTCAGCTGCCGCAAAGCAGTATTCAAAAGGTGACTTCAGCAACCGCATCACCGTGCCTTATAACAAGAAAGTGCTCGGCAAGGACGAGGACGAAGTTGCGGAGCTTGTCACTGCATTCAACTCCATGGCAAATGCACTCTCGGCAATCGAGACCTCGAGACGAAATTTTGTCGCAAATGTTTCCCATGAGCTGAAAACGCCGATGACAACTATCGGCGGCTTTATAGACGGTATACTGGACGGAACGATAGACTCGTCAAAGAGCACATATTATCTGCGGATAGTCTCCGATGAGGTTAAGCGGCTTTCACGCCTTGTCACCGGAATGCTCAATATGTCAAAAATCGAAGCGGGCCAGCTTAAAATCCAGCCGAAGAACTTTGATATTTCGGCTATGACTTTCAAAACCATGCTCGGCTTTGAGAGGGTTATCGATGAGAAAAAGATAGAGATAAGAGGACTGGACAGCGTTGCTCCGCTCAACATATGTGCCGATGAGGATATGATAAATCAGGTTATATATAATCTGATAGACAATGCAGTTAAGTTTACCGATGAGGGCGGTTATATCGAGGTCGCACTCAAGGCGGATGGCGAGAAACTGATATTCTCCGTCAAAAACAGCGGCAAGGGTATCTCCCGTGAGGATGCAGGCAAGATTTTCGAGCGTTTTTATAAAACCGACAAATCCCGCAGCTACGATGTCAAGGGCGCAGGGCTCGGACTTTATATAGTCAAGACGATAATCGATATGCACGGCGGTCAGATAACCGTCAACAGCGAGCCGGGCGAATACACTCAGTTCGTGTTCTGGATACCGCTCAAATAAAAGTTCAGTCAAAATACAAAGCTTATTTACCTGTCGTTAAAAGAATCGTAATATCGGCAGTGCATAATTAGTGTCACAAGGTAAAGATGGAGGTCAGTTTATGTATAACGACGATTATCAAAATTTTTATAACAGCACGGGCAGTACGCCGCCTGAGGATAACACGGCGGACAACCGCACACAGTCCGAGCCGCTTGAGCCGGATGCGGTCTATTCCTCCAGTCAGAGCTACAGTAACGCCGACGGCAGCTATCGCTACAGCCAGAACGGTAACTACAGCTCTTATTCTCCCGAGCCGCCCAAAAAGAAAAAGAAAAAACTCAGCGCAAAGAAAAAAGGCGTTGCGATTTTTGCGATAATCCTTGCGGCAATTATACTTGTCAGCTCCGTTATAGTGCTCGTCACAAAGCACGCATCGGACGGTGAATACGAAGGTGCCGACAACACGACAACCACAAATGCGGCAGGTGATGCACAGCTCAACATCTCCGATACGCCGCAGGCAACCAACACCTCCAAGGCGAACGGCGTCCTTTCCGCCGAGGATGTTTATAAAAAAGTGTCTCAAAGCAATGTCGGCATAGTGGTATACAGCCAGTCGTCAAGTTCTGCATCGGGCGAAGGCTCAGGCATAGTGATGGGCGAAAATAACAGCCACACCTGCACATATATCATCACCTGCGCTCATGTTATCAACGATGACGGCGTGAAAGCAGTCGTTCAGCTCCATGACGGCACACAGTATGATGCCGAAATAGTTGGTTTTGATTCACGCACGGATATAGGCGTGCTCAGAGTTAATGCAACAGGCTTTACCGCCGCAGAGTTCGGCGATTCCTCAAAGCTTTCTGTCGGTGAGACTGTCTATGCCATAGGCAATCCCGGTGGCACGGAGTTTTTCGGCTCGTTCACAAACGGTATGGTCTCCGCAATTTCAAGAACCGTCAGCAGCGAGATAGGCTATTCTATGGAGTGCATACAGCACACTGCGGCAATCAGCCCCGGAAACTC
>CAZFZW010000072.1:0-6574 GCA_964523465.1 uncultured Clostridium sp.
TAATAGCACCCAAGCTCATTGATGTTGCACACAAGGAGATAGACCTGTCCAAAAACGAGGTCATTCTCCGCCCGTTGAAGATGTCTATCTGCAAGGCTGATCAGCGTTACTATCAGGGACTTCGTAATCGTGCGGTGCTTATGCAGAAGCTTCCCATGGCACTCATTCACGAGTGCGTGGCTCAGGTCGTATATGACCCCACAGGCGAGTTTTCCGTCGGTGAGATACTTGTTCCCATCCCGAACACTCCCACTGAGACCGACCCTGTAATTTCCGAGAATTATCTGCGTTCGAGCCGTTTCTGCTCGAGCGGATTTGACGGATTTTTGCGTGACTATCTTCAGATGCCGCATGACCGCCTTGTGAAAGTGCCCGAGGGTTTTGACCTGAGAGTGGCATCTTTCTCGGAGCTTGTCAGTGTCAGCGTTCAGGCTATTTCACGCTTTGAAAAGTTTGCAAATGCCAACAAACGCAGAATAGGTATCTGGGGCGACGGTAATGTCGGATTTATTACTGCACTTATGCTTCACTACCTCTATCCCGAGGCAGAGCTGTATATTTTCGGCACAGTTGAGGACAAGCTCAATTTCTTCACCTTTGCCAAGGAGACTTTCCATGTTGATGCAGTGCCCGACGGTATTTGCATTGACCACGCATTTGAATGTGTCGGAGGTCCCGGCTCAAGACCTGCTATAAATCAGATGATCGACCTTATCGCTCCCGAGGGCAGCATATCTCTTATGGGTGTCAGCGAGAACTTTGTTGACATCAACACGAGAATGGTGCTTGAAAAGGGTCTGAATCTCTTCGGCTCGTCACGCAGCGGCAGAAAGGATTTCCAGCGCACTATGGATATATTTGCCGAGCATCCCGAGGTGGGTCACTATCTCGAGAATCTCATCGGCGATGAGTTCGATGTTCGCAGCATCCCCGACCTGCACAAGGCATTTGCCGCCGATTACACCAGAAACTTCGGCAAGACCGTTTTGAATTGGGATAAATGATGAAAAAGCTGTTTTACACCGTGTACGCAGTGATATTCAGAATATGCCGCCTTTTCCCTGTAAAAAGGGGGAGGGTGGCTTTGGTATCTCCGCATAACGCCGATTTCAACGATTCTCTCGGCGCAGTTAAGGCCGAGCTTGAAAAAAGAGGCGGCTATGATATTAAGCTCATAACCCGTCGTGACATTGAACTGTCGAGCAATCCGATAAAGCTTATCAAAGGAGCTTTTCGTTTTTTCTTTGTCAGCTCCTATCGACTTGCAACGGCCGAATATGTCTTTTTAAACGACAATTTTATGCCCCTCGCTTACATAAATTTCAGTACCGAGACAAAGGTTGTTCAGCTCTGGCACGCCGAAGGCGTGTTCAAACGCTTCGGACTCTGCTCTAACTTGCCGAGCGATATAGAGGAGCTTGAAAAACGCTGCTGCAAGCGATATACTCACGCCGTCTGCTCATCAAGGGGCGTTGTGCCGCACTATGCAAAGGCGTTTGCTCTGCCGGAGAACAGAGTTTTGCCACTGGGCAGTGCGAGAACCGACAGATTTTTCTCCCCCTGCGACAGAGCAAAAATGCGGGCTGACTTTGACGAAAAATATCCCGAGTGCAAGGACAAAAAGCTTGTGCTTTATGCACCGACATTCCGTGATGACCCGACAAGGGATTGCGGATTGATGAAAAATTTCGACATTCGCCGTTTCTCACAGAGCCTGTCGGATGAGTATGCACTGCTTGTTCGCCTGCATCCGCAGGTTCATGCGGACGAGGTGAGGGCAGGGGACGGTGCGGTTGATATGACTGCCTATCCCGATGTCGGTGAGTTGTGCGAACTGTGTGATGTGCTCATAACGGACTATTCGTCAATATGTATGGACTTTGTCCTGCTCAAAAAGCCGTGCCTGTTTTATGCCTTTGACCTTGATGAGTATGAGCGTGAACGCTCGTTCTTCTTCGACTATGAGAGCTATGTGCCGGGCAAAACAGTCAAATCGTTTGATGAGTTGCTCTGTGCAATGAAGTCCGGCGATTTTGAGTTTGAGCGACAGGAGAAATTCCTCGAGTTCAATTTTGATACGCCCGACGGTAAAAGTGCCGAGCGGATAGTCGATACAATAGTAGAAAACAAGTGAATGTCGTCCGGCACTTGACATCAGACATAAATTCATTGTATAATTAAACAGTTTTAGATTGATATTTGACAGTTAAAGGAGCGGCATATTATGTCAGGACATTCAAAATGGAGTACCATTAAGAGAAAGAAAGAAAAAACCGATAATCAGCGTGCCAAGATCTTCACAAAGATCGGCCGTGAAATAGCAGTTGCAGTCCGTGAGGGCGGCCCTGACCCGACATCGAACTCAAAGCTCAAGGATATAATTGCAAAGGCAAAGGCAAACAATGTCCCCAACGATAATATTGAGCGTATTATCAAGAAGGCGGCTGGCGACGGCAACGCAGACAACTATGAGGAGATAATGTACGAGGGCTACGGCCCGTCGGGTATCGCTGTTATAGTCGAGACTCTTACCGATAACCGCAACAGAACCGCAGGCGATATGCGCCATTATTTCGACAAGTTCGGCGGCAATATGGGTCAGAGCGGTTGCGTGTCCTTTATGTTCACCAAGCAGGGCGTTATCGTCATTGAGCAGGAGGATGTTGACGAGGAGAAGCTGATGGAGGATGCACTTGAAGCAGGAGCTGTTGATTTCCTCACCGATGACGGTGTATTTGACATCCGTACTGAGCCTAACGATTTCTCCGCAATCTGCGAAGACCTCGAGAAGAAAGGTTATACCTTCATGTCGGCTGAGGTTGAGTATGTCCCCTCGAGCTACACCAGACTTGAGAACGAGGACGACATCAAGAACATGAGCAAGATGCTCGAGATGTTCGAGGATAACGATGATGTCCAGAATGTCTGGCACAACTGGGAAAACGCAGACGACGCAGAATAATTGAATTTGCAACGGCAGATAACATCTTTCAGTGTTACCTGCCGTTTTTGTTTATATATGAGAAGTCCCCGAAGCACCGGAAGCTTCGGGGACTGTTGGGGAACTTGTTGTTACCGCCCGCACAAGCGGCAACAAGAAGAGGAGTTTCGATTTTTGCCGAGGTTATCGGCGGTTGCACATTTTTTACGGTTCTGTCCTGCCGGAGGTTGAACTGCCTGCCGCAGCGAGTGACATAACGACTGCCAAAACTAAAATGATTCCCAATGCCTGTAATACCATTTCTATTTCCTCCTTGTTTGTAGTAGATTCTCTTTCCTACGATATATAGTATATACCTCAAAAATCAATAAAGCCACCACAAAACGATTACAGTTGAATACAAAATGGTTACAGAAAAGGATTAAATTGTAACATTTTTGTAATATTTCGGCCGAATTGCAACAAAATCAGCCGGTTAAGACTGTCAGAGTTTCAATGCTGAGGTTCGGTTGCAACGCCCTGTTGACCGCAAGGGAGATGAGCGTTGAACAGCGTTCTATGAGAATATCTATTTCTTTCGGCGTCACCATCATGTCGCCTTTGTCGTTTTTTATCATGCTGTCTGTGTGTCCCGATACATCTCGGGCGAGTGTTTTTGCATCCACCACGGTCGGCACGCCTATTGAAATGACGGGTACACCGAGCGTTTTGCGACTTATCTCCGTGCGTGAGTTGCCGACACCCGAGCCGGGGATTATGCCGCAGTCGGAAATCTGCACTGTACAGCCGAGCCGTTCAAGCCGCCGAGCCGCAAGTGCATCGACAACTATCACCGCACACGGCTTTATGACATTGACGGCGCCGAGGAGCAGTTCGCCTGTCTCAACGCCCGTTTGACCGAGCACTCCCGGAGCTATTGCCGCTACGGGGCGGAGCGTGCCGAGGCCGAGACTGTCGCACAGTTCACGCTTTAAGTGCCTTGTCACAAACACGCCCTTTATAAATTCGGGCCCGAGGGCATCGGGCGTTATATTTGTGTTGCCGAGCCCTGCTGTCAAAACAGTGCCCTCGTTAGGCAGGATTCGCTTGAGTTCGTCGCATACGGTGTCAATTAATTCGTCGTTTATCTGCGAGGATTGGGCAAAGGATTTTGTCTGCACGGTGATGTACTCGCCTTTGGGTTTCCCGAGACTCTTTTCGCCACGGGAGTTTTTTACGCTGATTCTTGTTATCTCTGCGTTTGCACGCCTGAAATTTTCACATTCAACCCCGTCAAGCTGCGTATTTCCGGCATCTTCACGCAGTTCAACGGCCAAATCTGTTCTGAAATTCATAATTTACACTCCCGAAAAGGCAAAAAATTTTTCTTTAACTCTTGCAATTTTAAGAAGTCTATGATAAGATTATTAACTGTATGATGAAGGAGGTGCAAAAATGCCTAATATCAAGTCAGCTAAGAAGCGTGTCATCGTCAACAAGACTAAGACCGCCCGTAACAAGTCCCGCAATTCAGCCCTTAAGACCGCCATCAAGAAGGCTCATATCGCAGCTGAGACCAATGCAGCAGATAAGAATGCTCTTGTCAACGATGCTATAAAGAAGGTCGATCAGGCAGCAGCAAAGGGCCTTATTCATAAGAACAATGCTGCTCGCAAGAAGTCTGCTCTTGCAAAGCTCCTCAACGAGGCGTAAAATTGCAACAAAACGATTAGCGGTTTAGGCTTGTGCCTTGACCGTTAATTTTTTTTACCCATTTTAATTTGTAAAATTTTTTTCTGAGCGTTTGACATTTGCCTGCTGTTAGCGTATAATCTAATCAACAAGATTTATGCAGGAGGTGAAAAAATGGAAAAGGCTATGAAGGTAATCAAAGTAGTTGCTATCGTTATTGCTGTTGCCGCCGCTGTTGTCGGTATAGCATTCGCCGTCAAGAAGATTATAGACAAGAAGAAGGCTGCTGCCGATGAGCCGGAGAACTATGTCTCCTGCTCCTGCTGTGACACCTGTGCACCCGCAGCTAACTGATTTTTTTTGAAAAAACTTCACCTGCGATACTACCGATTTTCTGTATTGCAGGTGATTTTTTGCCTATTTTGCCTTGGGCTTGGCAACGAACGAGGCAATAAGTCCGCACAACACAGCCGTTGTGATGCCTGCACTCGAGGCGGTCAGCGGCCCTGTGAGTATGCCTATCGCACCTTTTTCGGCAATAGCTTCCCGCACACCCTTGACCATGGCGAATCCGAAGCCTGTCAATGGGACTGTCGCACCTGCACCGGCAAAATCCACAAGCGGTTTATATACTCCGACAGCACCCAAAACAACGCCTGTTACGACAAAGCAGACGAGTATTCTACCGGGCGTGAGTTTTGTCAAATCCATGATTATCTGCCCCACGGCGCATATTGCACCGCCCACTGCAAATGCTTTGAGAAAATCCAGAAACATATCCATAAAATTCACCCTGCAATATCTTTTGTGCTTAGTTTGTCTTGCCGTGTGTCGGGATATTCGCTTTGAACATCATACACAGTAATTTTGATAATTTTTTTACTTAAAGGTATTGACAAACGGCGTCAATGTTAATAATATCTATTATAGGATGTCAGGAATTACCTGACGGGTAAGTTGATTAAATATCAATAAACAAGGAGAAATAGAAATGTCAACTTTTGAAAGAGTACAGGAAATTATTTGTGAGCAGCTGGGTGTTGACAGACACCTTGTTACCGAGGATGCATCAATTTCGGGCGATCTCGGTGCAGACAGCCTTGACCTCGTTGATCTCTCAATGTCCATTGAGGAGGAGTTCAATCTCGAGGTTCCCGACGATGTTCTTGACCGCATCAGAACTGTCGGCGATATTATCAAGTTCATCGAGGACAACGAGTAATATTTGCGGAGAATAAGAGAGGCTGTTTTGTATTGATTCAATATGAAACAGCTTTTTTTAGTGCGGAGGATAGAGATGATACTTAAAAATGCCGAGATTTTTGACGGCGAATTTAATCGCCGTAAGGCGGATGTCCGCATTGAGGGTGAGAGTATAGCCGAAATCGGAGATTCGCTCTCGGGTGACGAGATACACAATCTCGAAGGCTGCGTGATACTGCCGGGATTTATCGATATACATATTCACGGTTGCGGCGGTGCGGATTTTTCAGATGCCCTGCCCGATACGCTTGAAACCATGTCACGCACGCTTGCCTCTTTCGGAGTGACTTCGTTTTGCCCGGCATCGATGACTTTGCCTTATGACAGAATAGAAAAATCATTTGCAAAAGCTGCCGAATATATCGGCATGGAGTGTGGTGCGTATATTCACGGAGTCAATATGGAAGGCCCCTTCCTCTCTTATGAAAAGCGTGGAGCGCAGAGCGCCGAGTATCTTCGCCTGCCCGATATTGACGAACTGAAAAAGCTTGACAATATCTGCAAGGTTTCGCTTGTTTCTCTTGCGCCGGAGCTTGAGGGTGCCTGTGAGTTTGCACGGGAAGCGTCAAGTTTTTGCACAGTCAGTGCCGCTCACACAGCGGCAACTTATGAACAGGCGGCAAACGGCTATAAAAACGGCATAACCCACACGACACATCTCACTAACGGAATGGATGCCGTGAACAACCGCAGACCGGG
>CAZFZW010000073.1:0-6553 GCA_964523465.1 uncultured Clostridium sp.
TAGTGAATTTATTATATCCTATATTGTATGGTATTGCAAGGTGGAGAGGGGGAGCTTGCTGTTAAAAACCACAACCGACCGCAATCATCTTTTGATGTGCGGTCGGTTGGAGGTTTTTTATTTAATTTTTACGGCAGCTGCTCGAGTGAACGGAACTCATATCCCTGCGCCCGTGCCCAGTCGATTATATCACCCAGGGCGGCGGCGTTGTCAGGCGAGACGGAGTGCAAAAGAATCACCGCACCCGGATGCAGGCGTGAAGTCACGGTGTCAAAGGCGTATTGCTTGCCCTTGGTGTCGTTCACATCCCAGTCCGCATAGGCGACTGACCAGAACACCGACTTGTAGCCGAGTGAGGACACGAGATCGAGAGCCGAGGCACTGTAAGAGCCCATGGGGAAGCGGAAATAGAGTGCGGAGTAACCGAAATTTTCACGCAGATAATTGTCGCACTGTTCTATCTCGCTCGCCATTTTTTCACGGCTGATTTTTGAAAAGTCGGGGTGAGTTGTCGAGTGGTTGCCGACAATGTGTCCCTCTTTTATCATTCTTGCGGTAAGCTCGGGTTCAGCCTTGATATTCGACAGCGTACAGAAGAACGCCGCAGGCACACCCTTTTGTTTTAATATGTCAAGCACGGTCGAGGTGTAGCCGTTTTCCCAGCCGCAGTCGAAGGTGAGATACAGTACCTTTTCGGTGGTTTTCGTGTCTATTGATACAGCATCGAATTTGTTTTCGTCAAAGTACTGCTGTGCATTGGTGGAGTTTTGATGCGGCACGCCGTTTTTAGATACACCGTAGCTGTAGCCGACGGTGGCGGTGGACAATCCCTTTGTATTCTGCGGGTCGGCGGCGGTGAGCGTCACTTTTTCAAGCGGCGAAAATCCCGTCGGCGTTTTTGCGTTGGGGTCGGCTTTTCCGACGATGATACGCTTGCTCTGTTCGACGGTTTTTGCCGTACTCGGCTCGGAATCTTTTATATTTTCGCTCGTGTCGTCACGCTTTTGTCCTGTTACGGGGGCATTACCGTCCGTCACGCTCTCATCAACGATTTTTGTCCTGCACGCACAAAGTGTGAGTATCAACGCAAGAAGAATGGAGATTATAGATATTGTCCGTCTTTTCATAATAAACACTTCCTTTTCAAGAGATATTATGTGCCGAGAAAGGCGAGAATAAACCGCATTTGCACAAACGGCAAAAACCGCCGATTCCGTATATAACAGAATCGGCGGCATAAGATTTTTTGTGTTTACCGACCGTTGAACAGTTGAAAAGCCGTGGGTATGACCTTTTTCTTTCAATCCTCTCCGTCTGCCAAATCGTCCGAAATCTGCTGTGTCGGTTTTTGATTTTCTGCGGAAACCTCTAAGCCCTGCGTACTTTCTTTGTCGAAAATGATTCGCATTGTCAAAACGATAAGTTTAATATCTAGCAGCAGGGAATAATTTTCAATATACATCATATCAAGCCGCAGCTTGTCATAAGGATCAGTGTTGTATTTGCCGTAAATCTGAGCATATCCCGTCAGACCTCCGCGGACTTTCAAACGGTAGGCAAATTCCGGAGTATCCTTATAGTATTCTTCGGCAATAACCTTCCTCTCCGGGCGAGGGCCTACGATACTCATATCACCCTTGAGAACGTTGAAAATCTGAGGAAGCTCGTCGAGTCGTGTGGCACGGATAATTTTGCCGACTTTCGTGATACGGGAATCGTTATCGGCTGCCAGAACCGCCCCGGTATATTTCTCCGCATTAACAATCATACTTCTGAATTTGAGAATTTCAAATTCCCTGCCCCCGAGTGTCATACGCTTTTGCTTGAAAAGCACCGGGCCGCCGTCCTCTGCCTTGATGGCAATAGCGACCAGTGCCATCGGAATGGCGAGCACAAGCAGTGCCAGCGAGGAAATCAGAATATCCATTCCCCGTTTGACTGCCCGCTGTGCAAGAGTAAGCCCCGTACCTTTCACCAGCATGAGAGGCGTATCGAACAGCGTGACATTTTGTGCACTTCGGAGCATAACATCCGAGAGCGTAGGGGCAACATAAGTACGAATGCTGTGACTATAGCAGAATTTGAGAATATCGTCACGAATCGCCGTGGGCACATCGTTAAGAATCACCGCATCGTATTCGGGAATCTCTCTGACGATTTTATCATACCCCTCATCTGCACATATCAGGCCGCTGATGTTGTACTTGTCTTTTCTGGAATCCATTTTAGTTTTAAGTCTCAGACTGTGCTCGTTGCCGTAAACAAGCAGCATACTGTGAGGACGGTACAGTTTGCGGTGCAATGCGGTATACAGAGAAATCAACCCTGCTGCCACTACGACTTCAACGCCGAAAAGTATCAGCATCGGTACTGCGGACAACACGGTTCTTTCAATCAAACACAGTTGAAAATAGGTAACAAAATTCACTAAAAACAGGTCTATCACCTGTCCGATGATTAAATCTGTTTGGCGCAGCTGTCCAAACAGGGTGGAGTCGGAAAGTCGAAAAAATATATACAGCAGTACGGCATAAACGCCTAAAACCGTAATTTTTCCCAGATGAGAAAAACAAAAGGAATCGTATCCAACCTTCCATGTCAGATAATAAATCGCTGTCAGAGCGCAAATCTCCAACAATGTTTCCGCCCTGCGGAGAAAGCCTTTAGTATCTTTACAGGCACCGAGGCTTGTTTTTTTCATGTTAACGGTACATCCTTTGCTTACATATTCGCTCAGTTATAACACAATTCTATCACAGTTTATATGGTAAAGCAAGGACACATTATTTTTTTTGAGTTGAACAAAATCCACGCATTGTCGACAACTGTATTTTATATACGCCGCATGTCATATTTTTTGTTGCCTCGCTTCGTTTTGATATAAATTCACCATATTTCCGTCTTTCGTGCATTGACAGTGAAAGGGCAATAATATATAATTAAGTGTATTTGATTTTTTTCAGATGCATTTGATTTTTCGGAGGTGCGTTTTTAGTATGGTCAGAGCAATCGTAGGTGCCAACTGGGGCGATGAGGGTAAAGGTAAGATTACCGATATGTTTGCCTCTCAGGCTGATATGGTCATCCGTTTTCAGGGCGGTGCCAATGCAGGACATACCATAATCAACAATTACGGCAAATTTGCGCTTCATCTGCTGCCGTCAGGCGTGTGCCAGCCCGGCACTGTCAACATCATCGGCAACGGTGTAGCTCTCGACATCGAGAAGCTTGTCAAGGAGATTGAAAGCGTTGTTTCGGCAGGTGTTCCCCAGCCGAACATCCTCGTTTCCGAGCGTGCGCAGATAATGATGCCTTATCATGTTCTGCTTGATACCTATGAGGAGGAACGCCTCAAGGATAAGAAGTTCGGCTCGACCAAGAGCGGTATTGCTCCGTTTTATTCGGACAAGTATGCCAAGATCGGCTTCCAGGTTTGCGAGCTGTTTGATGAGGAGTATCTCAGAGAGAAGCTTGAGCGTGTTTGCGAGGTCAAGAACCTGCTCCTTGAGCACGTTTATCACAAGCCGAAGCTCGATGTTGACGAGCTTTTCGAGCATATGATGAAGCTTCGTGAGATGGTTCGCCCCTATGTCGCAGACACAGGCAAGGTTATCCGTCAGGCTGTCAAGGAGGGCAAGAACATCCTTCTCGAGGGTCAGCTCGGCTCTTTGAAGGATCCCGACTTCGGTATTTATCCCATGGTCACATCGTCCTCGACCCTTGCAGGTTTCGGTGCTGTCGGCGCAGGAATCGCACCTTATGAGATAAAAGAGATAATCACAGTCACCAAGGCATATTCGAGTGCCGTCGGTGCAGGCGAGTTTGTCAGCGAGATTTTCGGAGAAGAGGCTGACAAGATGAGAAATCACGGCGGAGATGCCGGCGAATACGGTGCGACAACGGGCAGACCCCGCAGAATGGGCTGGTTCGACTGCGTTGCAACCCGTTACGGCTGCGAGGTTCAGGGTGCTACTCAGGTTGTCCTCACCGCTCTCGACTGCCTGTCTTATCTCGACGAGATAAAGATTTGTGTCGGCTATGAAATAGACGGCGAGATAACAAAGGACTTCCCTGTTACCTCGAAGCTCAAGAAGGCAAAGCCCGTATATGTGACTATGCCCGGCTTCAAGTGTGACATTCGCGGCATAAAGGAATTCGACAAGCTGCCCAAAGAGGCTCAGGACTATGTTCTCTTCATTGAAAAAGAGATCGGTATTCCGATAAAGCTTGTTTCCAACGGCCCGAGAAGAGAAGAAATAATCTATAGATAAAAGAGATGACCTTTCGTGAATGACAGTCACGAAAAAGTGCTTGTACTCGACTTCGGCGGCCAGTACAATCAGCTCATCGCACGCAGGGTGCGTGAGCACAGTGTTTATGCCGAGATAAAACCGTATAACAAAATAACCCCCGAACAGATAAAGCAGGCAGGCTATGTCGGCATTATCTTCACGGGCGGTCCGAACAGCGTTTATGACAGCAGCTCGCCGCACTATTCGCCCGAGATACTCGACTTGGGTATCCCCGTGCTCGGCATCTGCTACGGCGCACAGCTCATCGCCTATATGGCAGGCGGTACTGTCAAAACGAGCGGTTCAAAGAGCGAATACGGCAAGATAGAGATGACACGCACAGGCGGCAGACTGCTCAAAAATATCCCCGAGGACAAGAGCGTTTGCTGGATGAGCCACACCGACTTTATCAGCGAACTGCCCGAGGGATATGCGGTCACAGCCGTCACGCACGACTGCCCGTGCGCCGCAATGGAAAATGACGAAAAGCGTATTTACGCCGTCCAGTTCCATCCCGAGGTCATGCACACGCAGTACGGTGAGGAAATATTCAAAACCTTTCTCTTTGACATCTGCGCCTGCAAGGGCGACTGGGTTATGTCCGGTTTCGTTGATGAGCAGATAAAGCGTCTGCGTGAGAAAATAGGCGAAAAGACAGTACTCTGCGCCATGTCCGGCGGAGTTGACAGCTCCGTGGCTGCGGTGCTCCTGCACAAGGCCGTCGGCCGACAGCTCACCTGCGTTTTTGTCGATCACGGCCTGCTCAGAAAGGACGAGGGCGACGAGGTTGAACGCATCTTCCGTGAACGCTTTGACATGAAGCTTGTCAGAGTCAACGCACAGGAGCGTTTTCTCTCAAAGCTCAAGGGTGTCAGCGAGCCGGAGCACAAGAGGAAGATAATCGGCGAAGAGTTTATCCGTGTGTTCGAGGATGAGTCGAAGAGACTGGGCAAGATGAATTTCTTTGTTCAGGGCACTATCTATCCCGATGTAATAGAGAGCGGCGCAGGCGATGCGGCGGTTATAAAGAGCCACCACAATGTCGGCGGTCTGCCCGACCACATAGAGTTTGACGAGCTTATCGAGCCGCTGCGTGACCTGTTCAAGGACGAGGTCAGAAAAGTCGGCCTGGAACTCGGCATACCCGAGGACCTTGTATGGCGTCAGCCGTTCCCCGGCCCGGGACTTGCAGTGCGTATTCTCGGTGACATAACCGGGGAAAAGCTCACGATACTCAAAGATGCCGATGCCATTTTCCGTCAGGAGATAAAAGCGGCCGGCCTCGACCGCAGCATAAACCAGTACTTTGCAGTGCTCACCAACGCCCACAGCGTCGGAGTTATGGGCGATGCGAGGACTTATGACAGCATCATCGCACTTCGTGCAGTGACTACGGACGATTTTATGACCGCCGACTGGGCACGCATCCCGTTTGAGGTCATGGCAAAAGTCTCGAACCGCATCACAAACGAAGTCAAAGGCGTCAACCGTGTCGTCTATGATGTGACAACCAAACCCCCGGCAACGGTGGAGTGGGAGTGAACCGAATAAACAAGGCCGTCGGATATTTTTCGACGGCTGATTTTTTGTTCCGGGAGCAAACCTGCTTAACAAAAGTGCTCACATGACAAAACAACTGCTTTTGTAATTTGCGAAAGAGGTTCAAGACAAGGCAAGATACATCTTTACGTCCCACCCCAAAAAATCCACATTTAACAGACATTGCGTCGATACGACAAATGTAACAAAAAGTCGGCGAAAAGATACGCAAATTTTTTATTGAATTTCCGTTTAAAATAACTTATAATCTTAACAAGGTAGTACATTACCTGACACTATGTATCATCATCCGAATACAGCTTGTCGGATCTTGAGGAATGGGAAAACAGGAGGAATAAACTATGAGCAATGTAAGACCCGAATCAATGGTACGCATTACAACTCCCGAGCTTGCAAATGCGTTTATCGACGAGCAGGTAGCCGCAGTGCGTGAGCAGGTCGGCGACAAGAAAGTTCTGCTGGCACTCTCCGGCGGCGTAGATTCATCCGTTGTCGCAGCTCTGCTGATAAAGGCCATAGGCAAGCAGCTTGTCTGTGTCCATGTTAACCACGGACTTATGCGTAAGGGCGAGAGCGAGCAGGTCATCGAGGTTTTCAGAAACCAGATGGACGCTAACCTTGTCTATATCGATGCAACCGACAGATTCCTCGATCTCCTTGCAGGCGTAAGCGAGCCTGAGAAGAAGAGAAAGATCATCGGC
>CAZFZW010000074.1:0-6480 GCA_964523465.1 uncultured Clostridium sp.
CTAATATAACTCCTATGCCGTTTTCGTGGCATTTATTAATAAAATACATAAAATCGTCCGGCGTGCCATATCGGGAAGTCGGCGCAAAATAACCTGTCACCTGATAACCCCACGAGCCGTCAAACGGATGTTCCATAACAGGCAGCAGTTCAACATGAGTATATCCCATATCAACAACATACGGCACGAGCCTGTCTGCCAAATCACAGTAAGAGAGCGTGTTTCCGTCCTCATACCGCTGCCACGAGCCAATATGCAGCTCATATATATTCATAGGGGAAGAATATATATCGGTCTTTTTGCGTTTTTTCATCCACGCGCTGTCTGTCCACTCAAACGAATCAAGTTCATATATCTTCGAGGCGGTTCCCGGTCTGGTCTCCGCATGAAAAGCATATGGGTCACTCTTCAAAATCTTTCGTCCGTCACGGGCGATTATCATATATTTATATTCGTCAAACCTCGAGAAGCCTTCAAAATGACCCTCCCAAAGTCCCTGTTCGTTTATTCGGTGAAGCTCGAGTCCCTCGCCCGTCCAATCATTTCGGTTGCAGGCGACAAATACCGCAACGGCGTGCGGCGCCCATACACGGAAATATGTAAACCGCTCGTCATCCTCATCACGGTGAGAGCCAAGATATTTATATGCTTTTGCATTCGTACCCTGGTGAAACAAATACATCGGTACATTACTCTTAGGCATTTTTCGCTCTCGCTTTCCTTAAAATTTATACTACCGATTAAATTATACACTCGAAATTTCGATTTTTCAAGCGGTTTTTGACTAATTTATTCAAGGGGGCATAGTATTTCACGATTGATTTTTGTTGAAAATTACCAACTCATTTCTCTGTATTTTGTTCTATATACCTTTTGCGGCAGGAAATGACACCATATGACAAAAAATAAAAACTCCGCCGCCGAAAATCGGAAGCGGAGAAAAAATCAATAATTCTCTTTTTTAATCTCAAAATACGCCTGCGGATGAGCACAGGTCGGGCAAACCTTGGGGGCGGACTTGCCGACATGGATGTGTCCGCAGTTGCGGCAGACCCAAACAACCTCTTCACTGCGTTCAAACACAATGCCGTCCTGAAGATTCTTCAAAAATGTGTTGTAACGCTCCTCATGCTCTTTCTCAATCTTCGCAACCTGCTCAAACAGACCTGCGATTCTCTCAAAGCCTTCCTCATGAGCTATCTCGGCGAACTCCTTGTACATCTCCGTCCACTCATACTTTTCACCTGCGGCTGCATCGAGAAGATTTTCCTCGGTACTCGGTATCACTCCGCCGTGCAGTTCCTTGAACCACATCTTTGCGTGCTCTTTCTCGTTGTCGGCAGTCTCGGTAAAAATAGCGGCTATCTGCTCATAACCGTCCTTTTTCGCTTTTGATGCGTAATATGTGTACTTGTTTCTCGCCTGAGACTCCCCGGCGAATGCCGCCATAAGGTTTGCCTCGGTTCTGCTTCCCTTGAAATCCATAATGTGTCTCCTTTATTTACATTGTTACGGCCTTTCGGCGTTACATATATTATATACAATTAAATCAAGAAAAAAGTCTCAATTACGAAAAGATGTCAAATTTTTTATTATATAATCAACACATACGCCATAAAAATCGAAATCGGCCATTGCCTCGGCATACACCCTGTCGTTTTCGTCTATCTCGCTTTTGACGAGCGATGTAACTTCATCCTCGGGGTCATAGGCGTTATATTCGTTTTCAAACGCCTCAACCGCATTTTTCGGCAACAGCTCTCTGACCGCATCACGGGCAATGGGTGTCAGCGGAGCGGAATTGCATTTAAAAAACTCACTAAGTCCATTTTGCGAATCGTCGGCAAGATAATACAGGGCGTAAACCCTCTGCTGTGCCTCGGGAAGGGCGGCGAATGCCGAGTTCATATCAGCCTGCTTTTCGAGTGCTTTTTGTATGTTCATCACAACGCCGTCGAATGCACGCTTTTTGTCTGCGGCTTTAAGCTTCTCCTCATCAAGAGTGGCAAACTCTTTCAAGACTCCCGCCTCATATTCGAGCCTTGCCATCTCTTTTTGACGCTCACCGTGATATTTTTGTGATGCCAATGCCGCCTTTTTGATGACCCAAAGAGTCAATATGACAAGCAGAATCAACGCCAGAATCAAATACCAATACTGTTTAAAAGCTTCAACCATTTTCTTTTTCTCCCTGCAACGCTTTGTAAATGTCGCCTTTTTTCAGTCCGCTGAGTTTTGCGGCTTTCTTTGCCGCCTCGGATGCCGAGTCGCCCCCGGCTATGAAATCCCTCGCCGCTTGAGTTGCCTGTTCGAGAGTCATCTGCTCTTTTTCCTCGGGCTTTGCTCCTGCGATTATCAAAACCATCTCGCCCTTGAGTCCGCCATCGGCATATTTTTCTGCGGCGGCACACAGGGTGGTACGAATGACTTCCTCGTGAATCTTGGTTATCTCACGGACTATCGCAAGCTCCCTGTCGCCCAAAGCAGCGGCCAAATCTCTCAGAGTATTGGAAAGCTTATGCGGTGCTTCATAAAAAATCATGGTGCGCGGTTCGTTGACTATACTCTTTATATGTTCCGCGCGGCTGACCTTGTTGACACTCAAAAATCCCTCAAAAGTAAACCTGCCTGACGGCATACCCGATATCGCCATTGCGGTAGCAAAGGCGGTCGGCCCGGGAACAGATTCAACCTTTATCCCGTGTTCATGGCACATACGCACCAAATCTTCCCCCGGGTCCGATATGGCAGGCATACCGGCATCGGTAACAAGCGCACAGTTCTCTCCGTTCAACAGGCGTTCGACTATCCTCGGACTCATCTCGAATCGGTTGTGCTCATGATAGCTCACAAGCGTTTTTTTAATGTCAAAGCAGTTGAGAAGTTTTAATGTGACCCTCGTATCCTCAGCTGCAATAAAGTCACAGTTTTCAAGTACCTCAACGGCTCTGGGCGACAAATCGCCCAAATTGCCTATCGGCGTTCCGACAACATAGAGCATTTCAAATTCCTTTCCCGGCAATGTTATTTTCTCTTTCACGCTCGTAGTCGGCGTAAAGAGTGTGCATATAATCTGAATATTCGTTATCCGCCTTATAAACATTCAGCTGCGGCTCAACCGTAATACCCGGTTTTGCCCCTCGCTTACCCTCGACAAGAACGAGCCATGGGGCGCAGCCGTCACGCTTCGATACTGTTCTGAGCCGCTTGGGTTCTATACCTGCGGCGCTCATCTTGCACATAAGCTCGCACAGTCTCTCGGGACGCAGGCACACGCACAGCTTGCCACCAAACCTCAGTCCCCATGCGGCAGCGGCACACATATCCTCCAGCGAGCAGCATATTCCGTGCCTCGCCCTCGCCGCAGCCTCGCCGCAGCTGACTATGCCGGCACCCTGTGCCTTATACGGCGGATTCATTGTGATTATATCAAACTCGCCCGCTGACATAAACTCACGGTGTTCACGCAAATCCCTGTTATAAATCACAAGGCGGCCGTCGAGAGAATTTATCTCGACAGCCTTTTTCATTTGCTCACACGCCTGCTCGCTTATTTCCACAGCGGCAACAGGTCTGTTCATATTCTTTTTCAACCACATAAGCGGAATTATTCCGCATCCGCTGCCCATATCGCAACAGCGGTCGTTACTTTGCACGGCGGCGAAATCAGCAAGCAAAAGTGCATCCGTGCCGAAGCCGTGCTCACGGGAGACGACGGCAGTTATGCCGCCACCCAACCGTTCGAGTTTAAATTCATCCATTAAAAATTACTCAGACTGTTTCCCCTTATTGCGTGCAGAGCATTTGCTCGCCCTTTCGAGAATCTTCTGCTTATCGCTCGGCGTACACAGACGCAGATCGATTATGAGCTGCTTTTCCTCGGGACGCAGGAATATACTCTCGACATGAAGCTCTCTGCTTGCGTTCTTGATGACATCAAGAGAGCCGTCGTTACGCTCGCCGATAAGCTCGGCAACGGACACGCTGAACAGGTTTGCGATTATGCTGAGTGAATCAAGCGTAGGCACTCTGCCCTTTTCATAATAGGTGTAGGTCGAGCGGTCAACGCCGAGCACCTGAGCAACCTCGCCCTGCGTCATTCCGTTGAGCGTGCGAAAGCTTTTCAGTCTTTCTCCGAATTCTACATTTTTGTTTGCCATATTTTTCTACCTCCATCTTGCCCTTGCGGCTTTTTTAAAACTCACCCCATTCACAAATGCATATGGCGATGCAATGTGAACTTTTATACATATATAATTTTAAATTATCAAGATAAAAATGTCCATAGTAAATTGTCGTTTTTTAGATAAATTTTTATATTTTCTTGCAAAATATCCCCCAATATACCCCTGCGGTGTTGTAATATCTGTTTTTCCTGTGATATAATAAGACGCAATCGTTTCAGTATAATATGAGAATAACAAAGGCGTGTTAAAAAATGGCAGACAAAAGTATTTTCAAAAACACAAAATATTTCATCGTCGATATGGATGGAACGTTCTATCTTGACGGAAATATAATCCCCGGTGCGGACGAGTTCCTCAAAAAGGTCAGAGAAAGCGGCAGAGACTTTTACTTTTTCACAAACAACTCATCAAATAATGTTGCATCGTGCAGAGGCAAACTCGAAAAAATGGGTTTCCCCGTGGATGAGAGCAGAGTTATCATCTCATCCCATGTCACAATAGACTTTTTAAAACGCAACCGCCCCGGTAAGAGCGTATTTCTGCTAGGCAACGAGCGTTTGACGGCCGACTTCGAGGCCGCAGGAATAAATCTTGTCAACTCAGACCCCGATATTGTGGTTCTGGGCTTTGACACCACCCTTACTTATCAAAAAATGTGGGACGCCGCACGCTTTATAGCAAACGGCGCAGAATATATCGCAACTCATCCCGATCTCAATTGCCCGACCGCCGACGGCTTTATGCCCGACACCGGTTCTATGATAGAGCTTTTCGCCGCCTCCACAGGCAAGCGTCCGCTCGTCATGGGCAAGCCGATGACCGCAACAGTCGATTATATCACCCATATGCTCTCCTGCGAGCGCAGTGAGATAGCCTTTATCGGTGACCGTCTCGCAACGGACATCGCCATAGGTGCAACTCACGGCATACCGAGTGTGCTCGTGCTCAGCGGAGTTACAACTGTCGAAGAATACGAGCAATCCGAAATCAAGGCAAGCGTAGTCGTTGACAGCATGAAGGATCTCGCCGAGTATCTTTAATATTCGGCACTTTGTCGGTTCGCAACCTTCCCGACAGGCATTGCCCGATGCCGAACAAAACTAAAGGCGCTGCACGGCAGCACAAAGGAGCAAAAATGAAAAATCAAAAAAAATCCCTCCGTTTTCTCACGGAAAGTGCGGTCATCGCCGCACTGTATGCGGCGGCAACATATCTGTGTGCCGCATTCTCACTCGCCTACGGACCTATTCAGTTCAGATTTTCCGAGGCATTGACCGTTTTGGCGGCACTCACACCGGCGGCCGTTCCCGGATTGACCGTGGGTTGTGCCATAAGCAACATCACAAGTCCCATGGGCATTTGGGATGTACTTTTCGGCTCTGCGGCAACACTGCTTGCCGCATTATCAGCAAGAGCACTGCGAAACATAAGAATCAAAAATCTACCCGTGCTTTCCGCACTGATGCCCGTTTTATTCAACGCAGTGATAGTCGGACTTGAAATTGTCATGCTCACGCCGACAGACGGTGCAAAGCTAAGTGCTTTTGCCATCACCGCTCTCGAAGTCGGATTGGGCGAGCTTGTCGTATGCCTTGCTCTCGGACTTCCGCTGTTCTCGGCTCTTGACAAGACAAAGCTTTTCAAATAAAACACAGTGTTCTCGTTTTCAGGCTATTCGGGCATAGCTTAAAGCGAAACACCTCTAAAAAAACAGCAAATCCCCGACACCTCGCAGATGAAGTGTCGGGGAAAAGTTTTAAGTAAAAGTGCAAAAATGCCGTACCCTTTCGGGCACGGCATTTGTTTTTATTTTAAGCTGCGGATTAGAATCTCTTGCCGCCGTGGCCGCCTCTGCCGCCGCGGTTATCTCTGCCGCCTCTGTTGTCCCTGCCTCTGTTGTCTCTTCTGGGAGCTCTGCGAGGCTCGTCGGACAGGTCGTTCTCGGGAACAAGACCGTCAACCTCTATGAGTGCTTCTCTGCGGGAGAGGTTAAGTCTGCCCTGCTCGTCTATCTCACGAACCTTGACCATGACCTCATCGCCGACAGCGACAACATCCTCAACGCTCTCGACACGCTTAACATCGAGATGGCTGATGTGAACAAGACCTTCCTTGCCGGGAGCAATCTCAACGAATGCGCCAAAGTCCATAAGACGGGTTACAACGCCCATATAGATGGCACCGACCTCGGGATCGTTTGCAATGGTCTCAACCATATTAAGAGCACGTCTTGCATCTTCAATATCGATAGCGGAGATGAATACGCTTCCATCCTCCTCAACATCGACCTTGC
>CAZFZW010000075.1:0-6466 GCA_964523465.1 uncultured Clostridium sp.
CAGTGGCATTTATCAAGAAGCTCAACGAAACCGTCTTTCATGAACACGGCGATGTGCTCATGATAGCAGAGGAGAGCACCTCGTGGCCGATGGTGTCAAAACCGGTCTATCTGGGTGGCCTCGGCTTCAATTTCAAGTGGAACATGGGCTGGATGAACGACTGCCTGCGATATTTTTCGCTTGACGGACTGTTCAGAAAGTTTAACCACGATTGCCTGACTTTCTCGTTCTTTTACGCTTTTTCAGAGAACTTCGTTCTGCCTATCTCGCACGATGAAGTGGTTCACGGCAAGTGCTCGTTGATAAACAAAATGCCCGGTACATACGAAGAAAAGTTTGCCGGCATGAGAGCGTTCTTTGCTTATATGATGGCACATCCGGGCAAGAAGCTGCTGTTCATGGGTCAGGAGTTTGGACAGTTTATCGAGTGGAACTATAAACAGGAGCTTGACTGGCTGCTGCTCGATTACGATATGCACCGCAAGCTCAAAGATTTCACACGAACGCTCAACAGATTCTATAAGAAGAACCCGACAATGTGGGAGATAGACTACAGCTGGGAGGGCTTCAAGTGGATTTCGAGTGATGACAGTGCAAATTCCGTCATATCTTTCCGCAGAATAGACAAGAACGGTGACGAGCTCATAGCGGTCTGCAACTTTACCAATGTCACCCGTGAGGACTATAAAATAGGCGTACCGGAAAAGGGAATATACCGTGTCGTGCTCAATACCGACAGCGAGGAGTTTGGCGGCTCAGGCATGAAGATACAGAAAACCTACTCATCAAAACCGATACCGATTCATTCCATGGAACAGAGTATTTCGCTCACGCTCCCCGGACTTTCGGTGATATATTTAAAGAAACAAGGCAAGAAAGCTATCAATAAGGAGGAGTAAGAATGGCCAGAAAAACAGAATGTATAGCTATGCTGCTCGCAGGCGGTCAGGGCAGCAGACTCGGTATTCTGACCAAAAACATGGCAAAGCCTGCCGTGCCCTACGGCGGCAAGTACAGGATAATCGATTTTCCGCTCTCCAACTGCGTGAATTCCGGCATCTATACCGTTGGCGTGCTCACTCAGTATCAGCCGCTTGAGCTTAACGATTATATCGGCAACGGTCAGCCGTGGGATCTTGACAGAGAGAACGGCGGAGTTCATATCCTCTCGCCTTATCAGCAGATAGAGGGTACGCAGTGGTATAAGAACACCGCAAACGCTATTTATCAGAACATCAATTTTATCGACCGTTATTCTCCCGAATATGTTCTTATTCTTTCAGGCGACCACATCTACAAAATGGACTATTCCAAGATGCTCGCTTATCACAAGGAGAAGAATGCGGATTGCACAATAGCCTCTCTTGAAGTTCCGTGGGAGGAAGCATCACGCTTCGGTCTTATGTTCGTTAATGACGACGGCTCTATCTCCGAGTTTGAGGAGAAGCCGAAACATCCGAGGAGCAACAAGGCATCCATGGGCGTTTATATTTTCACATGGAGTAAGCTGCGCCGCTATCTGCTTGAGGATGAGGCAAACCCCGACTCGGGCAACGACTTCGGTCACGACCTTATTCCCGCCATGCACGCCGCAGGCGAGAGACTCTTCGCTTATCAGTTTGACGGCTACTGGAAAGATGTCGGAACGATAGACAGCCTGTGGGAGGCAAACCTCGATTTGCTCAATCCCAAGGTGGATCTCGATTTGAGCGACCCGTCGTGGAAGATATATTCACGCACGCCCACCGCTCCGCCGCACTATGTTTCGGCTGATGCAAAGGTGCAAAACTCCATGATAACCGAGGGATGCGAAATTTCTGGCGATGTGGATTTCTCCGTCATATTTGCGGATGTCACCGTCGAAAAGGGTGCGGTGATAAGAGATTCGATAATCATGCCCGGCTCGGTTATAAAATCTGGCGCAGTGGTTCAGTATGCTATTGTGGCCGAGGATGCCGTTATTGAGGAAAATGCCGTGGTCGGCGAACGCCCTGAGGCTGTCGAAGAACTTGACAAATGGGGCGTTGCGGTCATAGGTAAGGGTGTCACCGTCAAAAAAGGAATGAAGATAGAACCGAAAGATATGTATATCGGAGAAAAGGAGGGCGCAGGCAAATGAGAGCTAACAATGTTTTAGGTATAATTTATGCCAGCACTTATGAGCAGACTCTGCCGGAGCTTACGAATATGCGTACCATGGGCTCTGTTCCGTTCGGCGGACGATACAGGCTTATTGACTTTTCTCTGTCGAATATGGTCAATTCCGGCATATCGACTGTCGGCGTTATCACAAAGAGCAACTATCGCTCCCTTATGGATCATATCGGAACGGGCAAGCCGTGGGATCTGTCGAGAAAGCAGGGCGGCCTGTTTATCCTGCCGCCGTTTAACTCTGCCGAGGGATCGGGTGGACTGTTTGCAAACAGAATCGATGCACTTATCGGATGCAGTGCGTTCATCTCCACTGCCACGAATGAATATGTTCTGCTGTGCGATGCTAACACGATTTGCAACATCGATATGAACGCTTTCTTCGATGCACACGAGGCGAGCGGCGCGGACATAACCGCCGCATATTGCCACGGCACAACGCCGGATCTCAACAACACCATGACCTTCGGCTTTGATGCGGACGGCCGTATAAACGAAGTCGCAATTTCATCATCGGGTGGATTTGAGAGCGACTACTCGATAAATGTTTTTTTGATGAAAAAATCTCTGCTCGAGCGTCTTATTGCACAGGCGGCGAGTATGCACTACACAAACTTCGAACGTGACATAATCCAGTCAAATGTCAATGCACTGAAAATCTGCGGATATAAAACAGACGGATTTGTTGTCACTCTCGATTCGCTCAAGAGCTTCTATGATGCAAATATGGCACTGCTTAATATCGAGAACAGACAGGAGCTGTTCTGC
This sequence comes from uncultured Clostridium sp., assembly GCA_964523465.1. Classification (GTDB taxonomy): domain Bacteria; phylum Bacillota; class Clostridia; order Oscillospirales; family Acutalibacteraceae; genus CAG-177. The sequence goes on from CAZFZW010000075.1 coordinate 2,920, forward strand.
CGTGAACGCCCGATATATACAAAGGTTCGTGACGAAGTGCCTGCGATTTACGGATTGGGTGCGGATGTCAAGAACAGCCTCATTGCCGACGGTTGCAAGATAGAGGGCAAAGTTGAGAACAGCATACTGTTCAGAGGCGTTACTGTCGGCAAGGATGCGGTGGTCAAGAATTCCATTGTTATGCAGGGCGCATATGTCGGTTCGGGTGCAACGCTCAACTGCGTGATAATGGATAAGATTTCCATAATCAAACCCGACAAGGCACTTTGCGGCACGGACACCTTCCCGGTATTTGTCGGCAAGGGTATAGTCGTCTGACGAAAGGGGATTTTAAAATGAAGGTTTTATATGCAGCAAGCGAGGCCCTGCCCTTCATGGCGAGCGGCGGACTGGGCGATGTTGCCGGTTCGCTCCCCAAGGCGTTGCGTAAACGCCTTGTCGGCTGCCGTGTGGTCATGCCGCTTTACTCCGGAATTAAGCAGGAGCTGCGTGACCAAATGCAGTTTATCACGAATATCACCGTGCCTGTTGCATGGCGCAGACAGTATTGCGGCATCTTCGAGGCGAAGATAGACGGCGTTATCTTCTATTTCATTGATAATGAGTATTATTTCAAGCGTGACGGAATCTACGGCCACTATGACGATGCGGAGCGTTTTGCGTTCTTCTCGAGAGCGATACTCGAGATAATTCCGTATATCGACTTTAAGCCCGACATCATCCATACAAATGACTGGCAGACGGCTCTTGTGCCTGTTTACTACTCGACAATGTATGCCAACCGCCCGGGTTATGAGGGCATTAAGAACATATTTACCATTCACAATATCCAGTATCAGGGCATCTACGGCAAGGATATTCTCGGTGATGTTTTCGGTCTGGGTGCGGAGCACGAGAGCCTGCTCGAGTTTGGTGATACACTCAATCTCATGAAAGGCGCAATAGAATGTGCCGATGCCGTGACTACTGTAAGTCCCACTTATGCCGAAGAAATACTTGACCCGTGGTTCAGCCACGGACTTGACCCGATTCTTCGCCAGCGTCAATACAAGCTGCACGGAATCCTCAACGGCATTGATGTCGATGTCTATAATCCCGAGACTGATAGGGCGATAAAGGAGAACTATTCCGCCGAAAACGCAGAGGGCAAAAAGACGGACAAAGCCGACTTGCAGCGTGAGTTTTCACTGCCCGTGCGTGATGATGTTCCGATAATAGGCATGGTGTCAAGGCTCGTTTCGCACAAGGGACTTGACCTTGTCAAGGCGGTGCTCGATGAGCTTTTGAGCACAACGGATGTTCAGTTTGTGGTTCTCGGCTCGGGCGATGCCGAATATGAGAATTTCTTCAGAGAGATTGAAGCTCGTTATCCGGGCAAGGTGGGTCTGAGAATTGCTTTCATCCCCGAGCTCGCACGCAAGATATATGCGGGTGCGGATTTGTTCCTTATGCCGTCAAAGAGTGAGCCGTGCGGATTGTCTCAGATGCTGGCTCTCAGATACGGCACTCTGCCGATAGTGCGTGAGACGGGCGGTCTCAAGGACAGCATTACCGACTCGGGTGACGGAGAGGGCAACGGCTTTACTTTCAAGAGCTACAATGCACACGATATGCTCGGTGCAATCCGCAGAGCACTCGGCGCATATTCAAACAGGGAGTATTTCGACACCCTTGTTTGCAGAGCACTTAACTGTGACAATAGCTGGGGAAGCTCGGCAAGAGAGTATATGCAGCTCTACAGACAGATTTTAAAATAATCCGAAAATACAAGCGACCGCAGGAGTCGAAATGATTCTTGCGGTCGCTTAATTTTTTTGTTTCAGTTGCCGAACAGTCTGTCGATTAAAGAACCTCCGCCGGACTGATTGTCGTCATTGTTTTCATAGCTTGCGGCGGTTTCTGTTGAACAGGTAAGCTCAATGCGTGTGCCCTTGGGAAGCTTTTCTCCCGGTTCGACGGACATCGACACAACAATGCCGTCGGTATATCCGCTCACTGCGGAACATAAAAATCCGCACTCGCTCAGGCGAAGCTTTGCCTCTTCATAGCTCAGTCCGAACACATTCGGAACCTCTATTGCCTCCTTGCCGCTGCTTATCACCAGCTCTATCTCGCTGCCGATGGCAACAGTGGTCTGCTCGGGCAGGCTTTGCGAAATGACATAGCCCTCTTTAACGGTGTCGCTGTATTCATACTTTGTCTTGAAAGTGAATTTGCCGTCCCAGACGGGATTTTTGGAAATTGCCTCATAGCTGAGGTTGACAAAAGACGGAACAACCACCGCTTCAACGCTCGTGCTCTCGGCGGTATAGGTCGTGCTCGTGTTGTTGTCGTTCTTCTTACTGATGCTGCCTCGGAACACAGTGACCATAAGCACAACGAAAATCACGATGCCCACTGCAAGCGTAATGCCTGCGGTGATGAGAAACGGTCGTGCGGAAGTTTTGCTCTTTTGGGCAGTGTTCGGCTGCTCATCGGTCTGCTCGCTGTCCTCGCTCATTGCCTTTATCTCACCTGCGAATGTGGCTGTGGGCGAGGCAGAGAGATCTGCTCTGAACTGCTCGACCGAACGGGTTCTGTCCTCGGGCAAAATCTGGAGTGCGTTTATCAACGCATTTATGACATAAGCCGGCAGCTGCTCCGCAAACTTGCTCGGTATCATCAGACGGTCATTGTTGACACGGGTGGTGGCGATAATGGGGTCTGTGCCAATCAGCGCACGGTAGAGCACTGCGGCGAAGGCGTAAATATCAGTCCATGCCCCCTGCTGTCCTTCGAATCCGTATTGCTCTATTGCGGCATAGCCGGGGAAAAGCTCGGGGTTGAGGTCGCCTCTTGCGGTACGAACCTGCCAAATGCTGAAGCCGGATATTTTGATTCTTCCCTCGGGAGTGACAAGCAATGTCTGAGGGGATATACCTCTATGGATTATCCCTGCCGAGTGAAGCGTTCCGAGTGCGGAGAGAGCGGGCATAAACATCTGCCTTGCACGCTCCCACGGAATGTATCCCGTCGGCGTGGAGAGAAGATATTTTCTCAGCGGTATGGCGTCGGTGTATTCATATACTGCGTAGGCAGTGCCGTTATCTTCGACAACATCGCTGACGCTTATCAGCGTGGACAGTCCCATCAAACGCATAAGCTTGCGCCACAGTTCGAGAAAGCTCTGATAACAATCGTTATACGCACGCTCACAGCCCGGCATTATGCGGACATTCAGCTCGCCGTTTTCTCTTGAACAGATGGCGTCGGGCAGAAACTCTCTGACCTTGACTTTGATACGCTCGGACATATCCCAGGCGGCGTAGGTCACGCCGTCACCGTTAAATTCTATAACCTTACCTATCAGGTAGCGGTTTGCAACAACACTCCTTATCGGTAGATAAGGCGCAAGCTGAGGCGAGTCGGAATGATAACCGCAGTAGGGGCACTGCTTTTCATCTCCGATGGGTCTCATGCAGCTCATACATAAATTGTCGGTGTTGGGCATCGAAAATCATCCTTTACAAAAACCGTATGGCGACAAATGATTATAATATACAACTGT
>CAZFZW010000076.1:0-6461 GCA_964523465.1 uncultured Clostridium sp.
TTTATGTTTTTGCCTTCATATGACATCTGCTTTACCTCCGAGTGCTTTGTAGTCCTCAAAAAAATCAGGGTATGATTTTTCTACTGCCTGTGCACCGTGAATTATCACAGGCTCAGAGCAGATGCAGGCGGCTGTTGTTGCCGCCATTACGATTCGGTGGTCGTTTGCCGAATCAATTTCACCACCCGACAGCCGCTCTGTGCCATGAACGGTCAGCGTGCTTTCGGTGCTCTCAGCGTTGCCGCCGAGTGCGTTTATCATCTCTTCCACCGCCGCAATCCGGTCACTCTCTTTTATTCTGAGCCGCTCGGCGTTGACGAACTTTGTGTCACCGACTTTGCCGCAGGCGGTCATGGCGAGCACGGGAAATAAATCAGGGCACTGAGAAATATCTATTTCACCCTTGCCGAGACTGCCGAGAATTTCGAGCACCGCACGGTCGCATTGCAGGCTGCTTTTGTCAAGTCCCGTGACGGTCACATCGTTTCCGAGCTCATTCATACAGATGAAAAACGCCGCATTTGACCAGTCGCCCTCAACGGGGCAGTACTCGGGTTTGATGTATTTTTGATTTCCTTTTATTTTAAAGCCGCAGTCCGTCTTTTTGATTTTTATTGAGAAGTCGGACAGGGCTTTGAGCGTCATATCAATATATCCTGCGGATTCACGCTTGCCCTCTATTATTATCTCACTGTCATTGTCGAGCAGGGGCAGAGCGAATAGCAGTCCCGAGATGAACTGTGAGCTGATGAATCCGGGGACGGTAAATGCCCCGGGTCGAAGCTTGCCCGATATACTTATGGGCAGGTTGTCCGCTGATATTTTTGCTCCGTTTTCTCTGAGTGTATTTGTCAGTGCCGCCATGGGTCGTTCGGGCAGTCTGCCGTGGCCTGTGAAGGTGACATTCGCTCCGAGTGCCGCCGCAACGGGTAGAAGAAACCGCAGAGTAGTGCCGCTTTCGCCGCAGTCGGGTTTGCCGCCGTTGTGCAGCTCGCTCAACGCATTGCGTGTAGCTTTAGTGTCGGCGGATGTGCAAAAGCTTTTGGGAATCTCGTGCCCCGAGAGTGCCAGTGCCACCATGAGCCTGTGAGCGTGTGACTTTGACGGCGGAGCGCATACAGTGCCCTCAAGATGCGAGGGGGTTATCTTTATATCCATGTTTTCCTCCGTCAGACAGTGAAAATTTCTTCGAGTTTGTCTATATCTGTTTTATAAAGTACACATTCTCCGATTCTTTTCGGAAGAATCAGATTTATGCCGGAACTGCTGCGTTTCTTGTCTCTTTGCATAACTGTCACAAGTTCGGCAGTGGGTATGTCTGTTGAAACGGGAAGCGAATTTTTTGCAATAACGCTTTCGGCACGTTTTGAAATATCTGTACATATTCCGAGCTTTTCTGCTGCTTTGCAGGCACGGCAGATGCCCACTGCTACAGCGTGACCGTGCGACAGTTCAAAGTTGCCGCATTTCTCTATTGCATGACCGAGCGTGTGACCGAGATTGAGCTTTTGCCGCTCGCCAGTGTCAAATTCGTCGAGGGCAACAATGTCGCTTTTGATTTTAACGCAGCGGCAAACAATGTCCTCAATGTTCGCTTTTACATCGCCGCTTTCAAAAATATCAAACAGACTTTCGTCTGCAATGATTCCTGCCTTGATACTCTCTGCAACGCCGTCTGCAAACAGTTCATCGCTCAAGGTGTCAAAGCAATCGGGGTCGCATATGACGAGTGATGGCTGATGAAATGCACCGGCGAGGTTTTTGCCCTCGGGGAGGTTTACGCCCGTTTTGCCGCCGACTGAAGAATCGACTGCGGCGAGCAGGGTGGTGGGCAGCTGGACGAACCGCACTCCACGCAGATATGCGCTCGAGGTAAATCCCGTCACATCACCGACTATTCCGCCGCCGAGAGCGATGAATATATCGCTTCGTGTCAGCTCTTTTTCTGCGGCGAAAGAGAGTATCTGCCCGACTGTTTCGAGGCTCTTGTGTTCTTCGCCGTCCTCGAACACGAACTTTTCGCACTGTATACCGACTTCTCTCAGACTTTTGAGTACTGTCTCGGAATACAGCGAATCCACGGTGCGGTCTGTGATAACGAGTGCGTGGGAGGCGGGAACATAACGCTTTATAAGCTCGCCCGACTTTTTCAAAAGTCTCCGTTCAATCAAAACATCGTATTCACTTGAGGCCTTAACTTTGACGGTGTGCATTTTTATATCATCCTTTTTATCCGCAGATTGCTTTTCTGTCAGTGCCGTCCTGGAGCAGTTTCTTCAGTGCGTCCCTGTCGTTTTCGGCTATTGTATTTCTGTAATCGGTCAGGTTTTTGATAATGTTGTCGATTTCGTTTAAAAGATTGTCGCTGTTTTCCAGGAACAGCTCACTCCACATCTCGGAGTTTAGCGAGGCAACCCTCGTCATATCCTTGTAGCTCCCTGCGCTCATGCCGGTGTGCTCGAGGGCAGTGGGGCTTTTGATATATGCGCTCGCAACCACATGGGCGAGCTGAGAAGTGTAGGCGATTATCCTGTCATGCTGTTCGGGCGAGACAACGGTTATGTTGCCGAATCCGATTGACAAAAACAGCTTTTTAATGTCGTGAAGCAGTCCGATATCGGTATTGCCGTCAGGGGTCAGAATCATGGAGGCGTTGTTAAAAAGCATTCCGAACGAGCTGTCAAATCCCCAACGCTCCACGCCGGCCATCGGGTGACCGCCGATAAATTCGAAACCGTGCTTGATTGCAAGGTCATGAGCCGGTGTAAAGACATATCGCTTTACACCCGAGCAGTCAATGACTGCCGCACCCTTTTTGATGATTCCTGCCTTGCTTTGCAAAAACTCAACGGTCGATTCGGGATAGAGTGCGATTATCACCCTGTCACATTCGGCGAGAATTTCATCGTTAAGCTCGCCGTCAACAGCACCGATGAGCTTGGCCTTCAAAACCACGCTCTCGTTTATGTCCATGCCGTAAACCTCGTGAGAGGTGTTGTCTTTTAACGCTTTTGCCATCGAACCGCCGATGAGTCCGAGACCGATAACTGCTACTTTCATAATAATTATATCCTTTCAAGCTGAAGTTGGCAACCGCAGCTTACATTTTATATGCGAACGGGCGAATTGCGTTTACGCCCTTAACCACATCGTCGAACGCCTCGGGGGTCAGTGACTGCGGGCCGTCGCAGAGTGCGTGCTCGGGGTCGTTGTGAACCTCTATGATAAGTCCGTCTGCGCCTGCGGCGGTGGCTGCAAAGGCCATCGGCTTTACAAGCTTCGATATACCTGTCGCATGGCTTGGGTCAATGATTATCGGCAGGTGGGAGAGGGTCTTGACAGCCGGTACGGCGGAAATATCGAGTGTATTTCTTGTGTAGCTCTCGAAAGTTCTGATTCCTCTCTCACAGAGGATAACATTCATGTTGCCGCCTGCCATAATGTATTCGGCACTCATCAACAGCTCCTGCAATGTGCTTGAAAGACCTCTCTTCAAAAGTATGGGCTTGTTTGTGTGGCCGAGCTGCTTCAAAAGCTCGAAGTTCTGCATATTGCGTGCGCCCACCTGGATGACATCGACCTCGTCAAACAGCTCAAGCTGCGACAGATCCATAATTTCGGTGACTATCGGCATACCTGTGAGCTTTTTCGCTTCAAGCAGAAGCTTTATGCCCTCGCCGCGAAGTCCCTGGAAAGCGTAGGGCGAGGTGCGGGGCTTGAATGCGCCGCCTCTAAGGAGAGTTGCACCCGATTCCTTGACCGCCTGAGCGATTTTGCAGACCTGCTCTTCTGATTCAACCGAGCACGGGCCAGCGATAATCTGAAAATTGCCGCCGCCTATTTTTATGTTCTGCGCTTCGTCTATGACAACGACTGTGTCCTCGGGGTGAAACTTTCTGTTGGCGTTCTTATAAGGCTCCTGAATACGCTTGACATCCTCGACTATATCGAGTGCCTTGATAAGGTCAATGTCAATGCCCGAGGTGTCGCCGACAAGACCGAGGACGGTGTGACGCTCACCGAGCGAGCTGTGAACCGAAATGCCGAGGCTCTCAAGCCAGTTGACAAGATTGTTGCGCTGATCTTCGTTATAATTTTCTCTGAGAATGACTACCATTGTGTTTCCCTCCGGTAAAAAATAATCGTGTTAATAAAAAACCTCCGCAGCGTTCAACTGCGGAGGAGATTTGACTTTTTCTGCTGCCGTAATCTTATTCGGCGAGCGGTCATATCCTATCAGCGGTCAAACGCAAACAAGCCTTACCGTAAAAGTAGGTAAAGCTAAAGTAGCTAAAGTATTTAGCTGTCATGTTTGCGACAGGCTGCATAACGAATGACCTTTCTCAAAAAATTGATGCTTTTATGATAACAGCATCGAAAGCGTTTGTAAATAGAAAATTTTCAAAAAATCCTCTTGAACCGTGATTTCGGCGATTTTTATAAAAATAACGCCTTGAAAAGCAGCTTGATAGTAAAAAATATTTGGATTTTCAGAGAAAAATGGTATAATTATACGGGACTCTTTGATTTGAAAGGATGAAAAACGGGTGAAAAACGAGCTTTCAAAAATAATATCCGACTCAAAATCGACCGTGTTTTTCGGCGGCGCAGGCGTGTCCACCGAGAGCGGAATCCCCGATTTCAGGAGCGTTGACGGACTGTATAATCGGAAATACGATTATCCGCCCGAGGAGATACTCAGCCACACTTTTTTTGAAAATAACACCGCCGAGTTCTATAGATTTTACAGGGATAAGATTCTTTCTTTTGCGGATAAAGCCGAGCCGAACGCCGCACACAGAAAGCTTGCCGAGCTTGAGGAAAGAGGGTTGCTGTCTGCGGTGATAACACAGAATATCGACGGACTTCATCAGTCGGCAGGGAGCAAAAATGTGCTTGAGCTGCACGGTAGTGTGCTGAGAAATTACTGCACAAGGTGTGGCAAGAGTTTTTCTCTGCCCGATATGATGAACTCGCAGGGAGTACCGCACTGCACCTGCGGCGGCGTGATAAAGCCCGATGTTGTGCTTTATGAGGAGGCACTGGACAGCAACACATTAACTTCTTCTGTCCGTGCTATTGCAAATGCCGACACGCTGATAATTGCCGGCACGAGTATGACAGTCTATCCTGCGGCGGGGCTGGTGAATTATTTCAACGGCAGGCATCTTGTGGTGATAAATATGTCGCCGACTCCGGCGGACTCAAAGGCGGATGTGCTCATTTGCGGCAGGGTCGGAGAGGTTCTTTCGGAGGTTGAAATATGAGCATTGAATTTGAAAGCGGATTAAAAAAAGCACTTGATACACTTGAAAATATTACGCCTTTAAAGCCGTTTAACTGCGGAAAGATATGCTCCGCACGCTGCTGCAAGGGTGATGAAAATGACGGTATGGGTCTGTTCCCGGGCGAGGCGGAGCTGCTCAAAGAGTGCAGGAATGCCGAGATAAAGTCGTCCGAGGGTAATTTCGGTGAGCCTGTTTTTGTCTGTGACGGCAGTTGCGACAGACACAAACGGCCGCTTGCGTGCAGGATATTTCCGCTGTTTCCATTGGCGGTGGAGCAGGACGGAGAGATACATATAGTTCCCGTTCCTGACCCGAGAGCCGCAGTCTGTCCTCTGCTCGGTGATATTAAAAGTATAGACAGGCGTTTTTATAAAGCTGTCGGCAGGGCAGGGGAATATCTGCTCAGGGATGAGAACACGAGGAATTATCTTTTGTCTCTGAGTGAAGAAATAGCCGAGATTGCCGCCCTTGCAGAGCTGCTGTGACTTGTCGGAAACAGAAAATGCCGATTTTTTCGATATTTGCTGCTTTACTATTGACAAACTGTGCCTAAAGGGGTAAAATACTTGTCGAAATTTAATATTTCCTTATTGAGAGTGGCTGAGGGAACAGGCCCTGTGAAGCCCGGCAACCTGATTATTCAAGGTGCTAAATCCTGCGGTGCAGACCGGAAGATAAGGCCGGCGGCGGAATTATCCGCACGCCCTGAAGTGCTTAGCGGTTTCGCCAGGCGCTTTTTTTATTGTCATAAGTCATAAGGAGGAATTGAAATGGCAAACTACTTTTTCACATCCGAATCCGTAACAGGCGGACATCCCGACAAAATTTGCGACCAGATTTCCGATGCCGTGCTTGATGCTATCCTCGCCGAGGATAAAAACGGCAGAGTTGCCTGTGAGTGCTGCTGCACCACCGGTATGGTCATGGTTATGGGTGAGATCACAACCGATGCAAAGATAGACATCCCGTCCATCGCCCGTCAGGTCATATGCGATATAGGCTATGACAGCCCCGAGAAAGGTTTTGACGGCAACACCTGCGCTGTGCTTACAACTATAGATAAGCAGTCGCCCGACATCGCACTCGGCGTTGACAGACAGGGTGCAGGAGACCAGGGTATGATGTTCGGCTATGCCTGCCGTGAGACCCCCGAGCTTATGCCTCTGCCCATAG
>CAZFZW010000077.1:0-6453 GCA_964523465.1 uncultured Clostridium sp.
GAGAAAGTTTCATCTGCTTCATGCGTGTTCTGCCCTCTCCGCCTGTATAACAGCGACATTCCATTGCAAACGCAAGCTCATAAGCTCGACGGAAAGACGAGATAAACAGCGGAATGAGTATCGGCACAAGTGCCTTTGCACGCTTGATAAGTCCGCCTGTTTCAAGGTCTGCGCCCCTCGCCTTTTGTGCGTTCATAATTCGCTCTATCTCCTCGATAAGCACGGGAATAAAACGCAATGCGAGTGTCATTATCATGGCGAGAGTGTGAACGGGCACTTTTACGGCCTTTAGCGGTGAAAGCAGGCGTTCGAGTGCGTCGGTAAGCATAGTCGGCGTAGTTGTATAAGTGAGCAATGAGCTGACAACAACAAGCAGAACTATTCTAACGGTTGTAAACACCGCAGTATACACACCGCCTGTGGTTATGGTTATCTTCCAAAAGGAGACAAGCTCGTCACCGGTGCGGTTATAAAAAACATTTATCACGGCAGTAAAAAGCATGATTATCATAAGCGGTCTTATACTACGCCACATCATTTTTACCGGCACTTTCGAGAGCAGAAGTGTCATCAGCACAAACACAAGGCCGAGCGTGAGAGAATAGAAGTTCCTGCAAACGAAAAGTATCACTATCAATGCAAGCGTCAACACAAGCTTTATTCTCGCATCGAGGCGGTGGATAACGGAGGTGCCCGAATAATACTGACCTATGGTTATATCACTTATCATTCACTCACCCTCCCCTCAAAATAGCGCATAAGCTCGTCCACGCCGCTGTCAACGGTAAAGACAGTGTCCGAGACATCAAAGCCCTGCTGGCGAAGGCGTTTGAATATCCTTGTTATCTGCGGCACGGCAAGTCCCATCCGTTCAAGCTCATCGGTGTGAGAATAAACTTCCTGCACTGTGCCGAACATTGCGACATGGGAATTGTTGAGGACAAGAACTCTGTCCGCTATTCTCGCAACATCTTCCATGCTGTGAGAGACAAGTATAACCGTACTGCCCGTCTTTTCACGGTAAGTACGCACAAGTGAAAGAATAATTTCTCTGCCCTTGGGGTCAAGTCCCGCCGTAGGCTCATCGAGAATGAGCACCTCGGGTTCCATTGCCATAACTCCTGCGATTGCCGCACGGCGTTTTTCACCGCCCGACAGGTCAAACGGAGACTTTTCAAGGTGCTCCGCACTCAGTCCGACAAATTCTGCTGCACGGCGAACACGGCGGTCGATTTCATCACCGTCAAGTCCCATATTCTTCGGGCCGAAAGCGATGTCTTTATAAACAGTTTCTTCAAAGAGCTGATATTCGGGATACTGAAAGCATAGACCCACCTTGAACCTTGCGGCACGAAGAGTCTTTTTATCCCTGTTTATATCCTCGCCGTCAAGCAGAACCCGTCCGCTATCGGGCTTCAAAAGTCCGTTTAAGTGCTGCAACAGCGTGCTTTTGCCCGAGCCTGTATGACCTATTACTCCGACTATCTCGCCACGCTTTATCTCAATATTTACATCTTCTATTGCGGCAACCGCTCCTGCCATACCGTTTTCATACAGATGCGTCAGATTTTCAGTCTTGAGTACCGTCATAAGCTCACCCCCATAATTCTTGAGAGTGCTTCAACGCACTCGTCTTCATTGAGAATATCCTCGGGCAGAGCTATCCCCTTTTGTATAAGGCGATGGCAAAGCTCGGTGCTCTGCGGCACATCAAGTCCGAATTCACGCAGTTTTTTCGTCTGCGAAAAGACCTCACGGGGAGTTCCGTCAAGACGCAAATGGCCGGAATCGATGACAATAACTCTGTCCGCCTTTACCGCTTCGTCCATAAAATGGGTGACAAAGATGACAGTTATGCCCATCTCACGGTTTAGTCTGCGTACCGTGTCGAAAACCTCACGGCGACCCTTGGGGTCGAGCATTGCGGTAGGCTCATCGAGAACTATGCACCCTGTCTGCATAGCGATTATACCGGCGATTGCGACACGCTGTTTCTGGCCGCCCGAAAGCTTGTGCGGCTCACGCAGGCGGTAGTCATACATACCGACATTCTTCAATGCCTCGTCCACCCTTTTGCGTATCTGAGCAGGCTCAACGCCGAGATTTTCAGGGCCGAACGCAACATCGTCCTCAACTATCGTCGCAACTATCTGATTATCGGGATTCTGGAACACCATACCCACTCTGCGGCGAATATCGGTGAGCTTTTCCTCATCCGAGGTATCTATACCGTCAACGGTGACTGTACCGCTCTCGGGCACTAAAATAGCATTTGTGAGCTTTGCAAGCGTACTCTTGCCTGAGCCGTTGTGACCCAAAACCGCAACAAATTCGCCTTTTTTTATCCCGAGGTTTATATTACAAAGTGCCGGAGAGGGTTTGGGCATTCCCTCCTCCTCCGGCTCATAAGTATATGTTACATTTTTAAATTCGATAAAATTTTCGCTCATATCATTTTCTCCACACTGCACTTGCACCGCAGGGCAGGACAAGTCCTGATGCCGTAACGGGCAGACCAATCTCATCAGATGTCACCTTACCGCCGAAAAGCGGCGAGACAGTGCTTGCGAGTATATACTGCATAACGGATGCGGAAAGTCCCGTTGTGTAGGAATTTATAAGAACCATAACGGGATCATCGGAGAGCACGGCGGTGCAAAGAGAGGCAAAATCATAAACAGCATCCTCTAATTTCCACACCTCACCACCGGGGCCTCTGCCATAAGACGGAGGGTCCATTATGATTATATCATACTTGTTTCCTCGGCGTATCTCACGCTCGACAAACTTCATACAGTCATCGACGAGCCAGCGCACGGGCTGTGCCGAAAGGCCGCTGACTGCGGCATTTTCCTTTGCCCACGCAACCATGCCCTTTGAGGCATCGACATGGGTAACATGAGCACCTGCATTGAGTGCCGAGACCGTAGCAGCACCTGTGTAAGCAAAAAGATTCAACACTTTAAGCTCCCTGCGTTCGTTTCTGATAATATCGGCAGTCATATCCCAGTTCACAGCCTGCTCGGGGAAAACTCCCGTATGCTTGAATCCCATAGGTTTGACCATAAACGAAAGATCGCCGTACTTTATCTTCCACGAATCGGGAATTTTTCTTCTTATATCCCACTTGCCGCCGCCCGAGGACGAACGGTTATAGACCGCATGTGCCTTATACCACAGCGGATGCTTCTTTTCGGTTTTCCAAATAACCTGAGGGTCGGGTCTGATAAGTATAACCTCGCCCCAGCGTTCGAGACGCTGACCCGAAGAGCAATCGAGCAGTTCATAATCTTTCCATTTATCGGCAACACGCATTTAATTTTCCTCTTGCCGCCGCAAGTATGCACGGCGACTCCTTTCGGGGTAAATTTATATCAGTCGCTCTCTGACGACCTCGGCTATTTCATCGCAAAGCTTTTCGATAAGTGCCTTATCCTTGCCCTCGAGCATAACTCTGACAAGCGGCTCGGTGCCCGAAACTCGGACAAGCACACGACCCTCGTCGCCAAGCTCAGACTCGGCCTTTGCAATAGCCTTCTTTATCTCCTCATCGGCAGAAAAACGAACCTTGCCGATATTTGAAACTCTGACATTCTTGAGCACCTGGGGATAAACTTCCATACACTTTGCAAGCTCGGAGAGCTTTTTGCCCGTTCTCTTCATGGTCTGAAGTACCTGTGCGGCAGTAACTTCGCCGTCACCGGTGGTCGAATGACGCAGGAAGATGACATGACCGGACTGCTCGCCGCCTATCGCAAATCCCTTTTCGAGCATACGCTCGAGAACATATCTGTCACCGACCTTGGTTATCTCGCACTTGATGTCGTTATCGGCACAGAAACGGTGGAAGCCCATATTACTCATAACTGTGACAACAGCAGTGTCACCCTCGAGCTCGCCACGCTCTTTCATATCCTTGGCGCAGATAGCGATTATCTTATCGCCGTCCACCACATCGCCGTTTTCGTCAACGGCAAGCATACGGTCGGCATCGCCGTCGAATGCGAAGCCTGCCATAAGTCCGTTTTCAACGACATATTTTTGAAGGTTTTCAAGGTGGGTCGAGCCGCAGTTATCGTTGATATTCACGCCGTTCGGCTCATTTGAAAGCACATGGCACTCCGCACCCATCTGCATAAAGAACTCGGGAGCGGTTATGCTCGAAGAACCGTTGGCGCAGTCGAGTGCTATCTTCATATTATTGAATCTGAAGTCAACGGTCGAGCAAAGGTGAGTTATATAATCGAAAATCGGCATTTCGGAAGTGGTAACTCTGCCGACCTCGCCACCTATCTTGACAGGCGGCACGACGGTCTCATCCAGAATTATCGCCTCTATCTCCTCCTCAAGTGCATCGGGGAGCTTATATCCGTCGGATTTAAAAATCTTTATTCCGTTATATTCGCAGGGGTTATGGGATGCGGAAATCATAATTCCGGCATCGTACTGATATTTACCGACAAGATAAGCCACGGCCGGAGTCGGCACAACGCCGAGCAAAAGGACATCCGCACCCACGGAACAAAGTCCTGCGCTTATAGCCGACTCGAGCATCTCGGAGGATGCACGGGTATCCATACCGATAAGCACACGGGGGCGTTTATGGGTGCTGTCGGTGAGCACCATGGCGGTTGCTCTGCCTATCTTCATTGCAAGCTCACAGGTAAGTTCGCTGTTAGCTACACCTCTTGCGCCGTCAGTTCCGAAAAGTCTTCCCATTATTAAAACCTCCAGACATTAAATATCGAATTGCTGCTGACCTGGCATCGGTATACCGAGATGCTTATAACCGGCAGGCGTTACTGTACGCCCACGGGGGGTTCTGCTCAAAAAGCCTATCTGCATAAGATACGGCTCATATACATCCTCAATTGTTATCGCTTCTTCGCCTACTGCGGCGGCGATAGTTTCAAGTCCGACAGGGCCTCCGTTATAGTTTCTTATCATCGTGGTGAGCACAAGACGGTCAATGGAATCAAGTCCGAGGGCATCGACTTCCATCCTGTCAAGTGCCATGGAGGCGGTTTCACGGGTTATAACACCGTCACCCATAACCTGAGCGAAATCTCTGACACGCTTTAAGAATCTGTTGGCGATTCTCGGCGTTCCTCTCGAGCGTGAAGCTATTTCCTGTGCACCGCTGTGTTCCATCTCGATGCCGAGAATACCGGCCGAACGTGTGACTATCTGAGCGAGCTGTTCGGGAGTATACATCTCAAGGCGAAGTATGACACCGAAACGGTCTCTAAGCGGTGCGCTCAACTGGCCTGCCCTTGTAGTAGCACCTACAAGTGTGAAGTGAGGCAAGTCAAGTCTTATCGAACGAGCCGAAGGGCCTTTGCCTATGATTATATCGATTGCGCTATCCTCCATTGCAGGATAAAGAACCTCTTCAACCGCACGGGACAGACGGTGTATCTCATCGACAAACAGCACATCGCCGTCATTGAGATTTGTAAGCAGTGCCGCAAGGTCGCCGGGCTTTTCAATGGCCGGGCCGGAGGTGACACGAATATTTACATTCATCTCGTTTGCTATGATTCCGGCAAGGGTCGTCTTGCCCAGTCCGGGAGGACCGTAGAGCAGCACATGGTCGAGACAGTCCCCTCTGCGACGAGCCGCCTCGATATAAACGGAAAGGTTTTCCTTTGCCTTATCCTGTCCGATATAATCGGTCAGCTGACGGGGACGAAGAGAAAACTCAAGATCCGAATCCTCCGGCGAGAGGTCGGGGGTAACTATGCGATTTTCCATATCCATATCCATGATACCGTCGTCCTTTCACCTTTATATATTCTTTGAAATAAGGCGTAATGCCTGCTTGATAAGCTCCTCGGAAGAGAGGGACTGGTCAAGCCTGCCGACTGCCGCTGCCGCTTCGGTCTTTGAATAGCCGAGCATAACGAGGGCATCGACTGCCTCCGAACCCGAATCGGAAGCTTCCGCAGCACTGATAGCCGCTATCTCCTCGCTGTTTTGCGAGGTTATGTATGATTTTAATTTATCTTTAAGTTCGAGCACGACACGCTGTGCGATTTTTGCACCGACGCCCTGTGCGGCTGTTATGGACTTTGTATCACCCGATGCCACGCACACGGCAAGTCTGCTTGGGGTGAGCTGCGAAAGTATCGCAAGGGCAGCCTTTGGGCCTACGCCTGTTACATTTATCAACAGCTTGAAGCAATCCAGCTCATCCTTATCGTAAAAGCCGAACATATCAAGTGCATCCTCACGGACATTGAGATAGGTATAGAGCGTAACGGTTTCACTGACTGCACCAATTTTTTTGAGTGTATTTGCAGTGGCACTGCAATTGAACGCCACGCCGCCGCAACTGACTGCAACAGACGAAAGATCGGCATAAACCACCTTGCCTGTGATACTGTAAAACATTGCTCCACCTCTTATTTATAAAGTCCGAGCTTGCCCATGACAGAGCCGCTGCAATGGCAA
>CAZFZW010000078.1:0-6395 GCA_964523465.1 uncultured Clostridium sp.
GATAAGTGCTTCAAACTTTTCAACAGCGTTTTGAACCTGTGCTTCTGTCATCTTTTTTCCCTCTCTTATTTGTGTGATTCTCTTGTGTAGTTAAGCAGTCCGCCGGCGAGGATAATATCCTTCTGTCTGCCGGAGAAGCTGTAGCAGAGCTTGTAATTCTCGCCCTTGGTCTCGTTCTTGAGAACAGCCTCACTGCCATTTTCTATTGTACTTCTTATGTCCTCAAGCACAAGCTTGTCGCCTGTGTCAATGCGGTCATAGTCGGCAGGGTCTGCGAATGTGAACGGCATAATGCCTGCATTTATGAGATTCGCCTGATGAATACGGGCGAACGACTTTGTTATAACACTCTTGATTCCGAGGTAAAGCGGAACGAGGGCGGCGTGCTCTCTGGAAGAGCCCTGACCGTAGTTTGCACCGCCGATTATGATGCCCTTGCCTGCCTGCTTGCAGTGCTCGGCAAAGTTTTCGTCACACTGTTTGAAGCAGAAGTTTGAAAGGAAAGGCACATTTGAGCGGTAGGGGAGTATCTTGGCACCTGCCGGCATGATGTGGTCGGTGGTGATGTTGTCACCGACTTTAAGCACTACCTCAGCCTCAACAGTCTCGGGCAGAGCGTCGCCGTTGGGAACGGGCTTTATGTTCGGACCATAAACAATCTCAAGATCCTTTGCCTCTTCCGGGGAAGCAGGCTTGTCAATGAGATTGTCGTTTATCTCGAAGTGGTCGGGCATTGAAATGCTCGGAGCATCTCCGAGGGTTCTCGGGTCGGTGAGAACACCTGTCAGAGCGGAAGCTGCGGCAACCTCGGGGCTGACGAGGAATACGCCTGCGTCGGCAGTGCCGGAGCGACCCTCGAAGTTACGGTTGAATGTACGCAGCGAAACTGCACCGGAGTTGGGCGACTGACCCATGCCGATGCACGGACCGCAAGCACACTCGAGCAGTCTTGCACCCGAGCCGAGAATATCGGAAAGTGCGCCGCACTCGGAAAGCATTCTCAATACCTGCATTGAACCGGGGGAGATGGTGAGGCTCACGCTCGGAGCGACACGCTTGCCCTTGAGAATAGCGGCAACCTTGAGCATATCGTAAAGAGAAGAGTTGGTGCAAGAGCCTATGCAAACCTGGTCAACCTTTATCTCGCCTATTTCGGAAACCTTCTTAACATTGTCGGGCATATGGGGCATAGCTGCGAGCGGCTCGAGAGTGGCAAGGTCAATGTCTATAACCTCGTCGTAAACCGCATCGTCGTCTGCCTTGACTTCAACCCAATCCTGCTCTCTGCCCTGAGCGGCAAGGAAAGCTCTGGTTATCTCATCGGAGGGGAATACGGAAGTGGTAGCACCAAGCTCTGTGCCCATGTTGGTGATTGTGGCACGCTCAGGGACGGAAAGAGTCTTAACGCCATCTCCGCCGTACTCGATAATCTTGCCGACACCGCCCTTGACGGACATTATGCGAAGAACTTCAAGGATAATATCCTTTGCACTGACCCACGGAGAAAGTGCGCCGTGCAGGTTTACTCTGACCATTTTGGGCATAGTAATGTAGTATGCGCCACCGCCCATTGCAACGGCAACATCAAGACCGCCCGCACCGAAAGAGAGCATGCCGATGCCGCCGCCTGTCGGAGTGTGGCTGTCCGAGCCGATAAGAGTTTTGCCGGGTATACCGAAACGCTCAAGATGTACCTGGTGGCAAATGCCGTTTCCGGGGCGTGAGAAAAGAAGTCCTCTCTTCTTTGCCGCACTTCTGATGAATCTGTGATCGTCGGCGTTTTCAAAGCCGGTCTGCAATGTATTGTGGTCGATGTAAGCTACCGAAAGCTCGGTCTTGACACGCTCGACACCCATGGCCTCAAATTCAAGATAAGCCATTGTTCCCGTAGCGTCCTGGGTAAGTGTCTGGTCGATTTTCAGACCGATCTCGCTGCCAACGGTCATATCACCGCTGAGCAGGTGGCTTTTTATAAGCTTCTGTGCAATAGTGCTGCCCACTTATATCCCTCCGTTATAAAATAAAATTACCTATAAATTTTATTGCAAACGAGCCTGTTTGTCAAGGTGCGGTGTGCCGAATATATTAGTATATATTGTTTCATTTATAGGTTATTTTCATATATGTGCAAATTTTTATTGCCCGTTTTAACTTGTCGTGGTATAATTAAATGTAATCTGCCGTATTGTTCACTTGAAAACTGAATCATCAAAGGTTTTCGGGAGATACTGTTTATCAAAGGAGTGACTTTGATGAGCGGTAAAAAGAAAGAGGATAGCATCCTCGAACCGATAGAGCCGACCCCGAGCGTTAGCGAGGAGGATTCGGGCGACAGTACCGATAAAGAACTTCGGCAGATAGTCGAAACAGGCTCGATAACTGTTGACAAGCGTGGACATTATATCCATTGCCTTACTGTGATTGGGCAGATAGAGGGGCATTATGTCCTGCCCTCGCAGAACAAGACCACCAAATACGAGCATGTTATTCCGCAGCTTGTGGCGATAGAGGAAAGCCGTGATATTGACGGATTGCTGATAATTCTCAACACTGTCGGCGGCGATATTGAGGCAGGCCTTGCGATAGCCGAGCTGATAGCAGGGATGAAAACTCCTACAGTGTCTCTGGTGCTCGGCGGCGGCCATTCGATTGGCGTACCCCTTGCGGCATCGTCTGCTTATTCGTTTATAGCACCGAGTGCGACAATGACAGTGCATCCCGTGAGAATGACGGGTCTTGTCCTTGGAGTGCCGCAGACCATGTCATATTTCGAGCAGATGCAGGAGCGAATAGTTCGCTTTGTTGCGGATAACTCGAAAATTTCAGCAGACAGATTCCGTCAGCTTATGCTTGCAACAGGTCAGCTTGTAATGGATGTCGGCACTGTGCTCGACGGTGAGGCGGCAGTCAAAGAAGGACTTATAGATTCTCTCGGCTCGCTTTCCGATGCTCTTGATAAGCTCTGCGATATGATAGAGCAGGAGGAGCGGGAAAAAGAGGGGGCGGACGGCTGATGCTCTATACAGTTGTCTCTCCTGCCGAAATTTTCCCCGAACCGCCATGTGATATGCAGGAATATAAAATTCCAAACGGCAGTGTCATCTGCCGCGGAAACGGCAAAAGCACGCAAGTTGAAAGACTCATATCTACAGACCCGTTTGATTATCTCAAACCGTGCTACTTCCCCGGCACGCCC
This sequence comes from uncultured Clostridium sp., assembly GCA_964523465.1. GTDB lineage: Bacteria > Bacillota > Clostridia > Oscillospirales > Acutalibacteraceae > CAG-177. The sequence continues at coordinate 3,197 of CAZFZW010000078.1, forward strand.
TACGGCGAACCGTGGAGAGTACAGTGAAAAGGGGAGACTTATGGAGCTTTTGAAGGCGGTACTTTTGGGGTTCTTGCAGGGAATTACGGAATTTCTTCCTATTTCGTCGAGCGGACATCTTTCGGTGTTTCAGCATTTTTTCGGCAGTGTCGGCGGCACGGATTCGCTTATGTTTACCGTGCTGTTACATATAGGCACACTGGCGGCAGTCGTTGCCGCTTACTGTGATACACTCGTTGAGCTTGCGGCGGAGTTTTTTAAAACTGTTCGTGATATTTTTACAGGCCGTTTTCATTGGAAAGAGATGAACGAAAACAGACGGATGCTTTTTTTGTTTGTCGTCTCCTGTCTGCCGTTGCTTGTCTTGCTTGTCCCCGTTTCTGAGGACAGACGGCTTTGCGATGTCCTCGGTTCGCTTTGTAGTGATGGTGATATTGTCGTTGAGGGCGTTTGCTTTATTGTCACGGCCGTGCTCCTGCTTTTAGGCTCACGGCGTGCAAAAGCAGGGAAAAAGAGCGTGCAGATGGACACAAAGTCTGCATTTTTCGTCGGTGTGGCACAGCTTTTTGCTGCCGGATTCCCCGGCATATCACGCTCCGGCTCGACTGTCTCGGTCGGTATGCTCTGCGGTGTGCGAAAAGAATATATGGTTCGTTATTCGTTTATTCTCGGCATTCCTGCGATACTTGCGGCGAATATTCTCGAGTTAAAGGATGTCGCCGTCGGTGAGAAAATCGATGTTCTGCCGGCTTTGCTCGGCGTTGTCACCGCCGCTATTGTCGGCTTTGCGGCGATAAAATTGCTTGAATGGCTCGTGAGAGTTGATAAATTTAAATTTTTCGGCTATTACTGCCTCGCCGTCGGCGTTTTGGTAATAGTGGCCGATGTACTTCAAAAATTTGTAATTTCGTAAGACCTTTCGGGGTCAAAAGCACTAAAGGAGGGCCTTAATTGGCTGCAAAAAAGACTGCGGCAAAGTCATCAGCCGCCAAGAAGAAAACAACATCCGCAACTAAAAAAGCACCTGCCAAAAAGCAGACCGCACCCGAGCCGATAGAGCGTGAGCTTACCGAAGAACAGCTCACCTCACGCAGGCAGAAAACGGCGATAGGTCTTATGGCTCTTGCTGTTTTACTCATGGCAATGGCGTTTATCGAGGGCGAGAGTGCGTGGCTTGCCGTGCACAATTTTATGTTCGGCGTTTTCGGTACGGGTACATATGTCTGGCCGCTTATGCTCATATATGTTTCGGTCAAGCTTGCTATGGATAAGACACTCGGCTCGATAACTTCTAATCTTATCGGCGGCGGAATATTCATTTTGCTTGTTTGCTCTGCAATACATATTTTCGCAAACCCTGCCGAATATTTTTCGTCGGCATCTCTCGGCGAGCAGATAAAGAGCGCATGGAATAACGCAGACCTATTCCCGAATGAGGGCGTTTTGGGCGCACTGCTCGGCGGAATACTTGCCATGCTTGCAGGTAAGGTTGGAGCGGCAATAATCAATATTATAGCACTCATCGTCAGCCTTATGTTTATGACGGGACTTACGCTTTCACGCCTCGGCATGGGCATAGCAAAACCGCTCAAGCGTATGAGTGAGGATACGAACGAACGCCTTGAACGCAACGCACAGCGTGCGAGAGAAAGGCGTGAGCAGGAGAGGGAGCGTGAACAGGAGAGAGCACCCTCGAGGGATTCACGCAAAAAGGCGGAAGAGGAGCCGTATGTCAGCCCCCGTCCTTTCCCTGTGCCCGAGCTGCCTACAGATGCACCGGCTGAGTCCCCGAAACAGCGTAAGAAACAGCCTGTCGAGGAAGGCCCAGAACCCACTGTGTTCCCACGCAAGCCGATTGCCACGCAGGAGCAGGCAAAGGCCATTGAAGATATAATAAACGGTATGAGCCAGCCTGCCGATGTGAGCGAACCTGTGCAGAGCGAGCCGATAAAGCCTGTTCACAGAGAGGCGAGAAGTCCCTCTTTCGTGCCGCCACTGCCGACAGAAAGTGTGGAGGACGAGCTTGAAATACTTGATATAACAAAGAAAGAGCAGAAGAAAAAGCCTGCTACCGTGTTGAAACTCGCACCGGAGAATGAAGAACCTGTTCCTGAGCCGATTGAACCCGAAAAGGTTGAAACGGTCACGCCTGACGAACCCGAGGAGGACGAGGTTGAGGACGAGGTATCCGAGGAGCGTGTTACAGCATATCGCAAACCGCCGATAAGCTGTCTTGCACAGCCTATGGCCGAGGGCAACGATAACTACTCGGGGGAGCTTAAGGCGAATGCTCAAAAGCTGCTCGAAACGCTTGAGAGCTTTAATGTCCACGCAAAGATAACCGAAATCAGCCGTGGCCCGTCAGTTACCCGTTATGAGCTGCTGCCGGATGCAGGCGTCAGAATCAACAAAATAACCAATCTCGCTGATGACATCGCACTTCGCCTTGCCGCATCGGGTATAAGAATAGAAGCTCCTATTCCAAACAAGGCTGCAATAGGCATAGAAGTGCCCAACAAACTGCGTTCAATGGTCTATATGCGTGAGATAATCGAAACGCCTAATTTCCAGAACGCCTCGAGTAAGCTTAATGTCGCACTCGGTAAGGATATATCGGGTAATATCGTCTGTGCCGACCTTGCCAAGATGCCGCATCTGCTTATCGCAGGTACTACCGGATCTGGTAAATCGGTGTGTATCAACACGATGATAACCAGTATCCTTTACAACGCCACACCCGATGAAGTTAAGTTTTTGATGATCGACCCCAAGCAGGTTGAGTTTACTATCTATAACGGAATTGCCCACCTTGCTGTTCCCGTTGTCGCAGATCCACGAAAGGCTTCGGGCGCACTGACATGGGCGGTCAATGAAATGGAAAACAGATATACGATATTCGCTCAGAAGAATGTCCGTGATATAAAGGGTTATAACAAGCTTTGCCAAATCGATAAGTCATTGAAACCCATGCATCAGATAGTAATATTCATTGATGAGTTGGCCGACCTTATGATGGTGGCACCCAATGAGGTGGAGGATGCTATCTGCCGACTTGCTCAGAAGGCCCGTGCCGCAGGTATGCATCTTGTTGTTGCCACACAGCGACCGTCAACCGATATTATTACCGGTATTATCAAAGCAAACATCCCGAGCCGAATAGCACTTTCCGTCTCGTCCTCGGTTGATTCGAGAATTATAC
>CAZFZW010000079.1:0-6367 GCA_964523465.1 uncultured Clostridium sp.
GCGGATATGTAAAATCCGATGAATTGCCCACAGCGGCGGCAGAGCGAGAAATTCTCGAGGAAACGGCGGTCGTTGCGAAGACGAGGGATTTGTTTTGTATACAGTTTAAACCGGATCAGTGGTGCACCGTGTTTACTATGGATTATGTTTGCGGTCACCCTCAATCAGATGGCTATGAAAACAGCGAGGTGCTGTTGATGAAAGTCGATGATGCACTTGCCCGTGATGATATTACGAATATGAGCAGGGAGATACTCAAGTCATATAAGCTCAAATGCGGCGGACTTGTTAAAAGTGAGTATATCGCAAAGTCCTGCACGGAAAAAGACTACGCTCTTTTCGGCGTGTAATTTTGCCGTTGAGGTTCGCAGCTTTCGTCAACCCGTATATGTCAATCATAGTCTTAAAATATACGGAACCAAAGAGCAGAAGAGGTATAATAAAATCAAAGGATAGCTCTTAATCGGAGCTATCCTTTTGTTGTATTTACGGGATTTAAATTACACGGTTTTGTAACTGATTTTTTGTGAATTTGATGTTGAAATTAAATCCCCACTCAGGCAGGATTGATTCGTTGTAGACACTTGCTGATTTCCCCGAGCTTTCTGACCGACCGGCTTGGGTAGGCCTTGAACATCGAGCAGACGCTGCCACCTGTCGTTGACAAATCGCCAATATATGGTGTATAATATAATGTATATGTTACAAAATAATGTAAACTTACGGAGGTTTACTTAATGGCTAAAAAGCAATCCTACGGCAATGAGGATATAATTCTGCTCAAAGGTGCAGACCGTGTGCGTAAAAAGCCTGCGGTCATTTTCGGCTCGGATGGTATAGAGGGCTGCGAGCATTCGGTGTTTGAGATAATTTCAAACTCGGTTGATGAGGCGAGAGAGGGCTTCGGCAATACCGTTATCGTCACACGCTTTGAGGACAAGTCTATCGAGGTTCAGGACTTCGGCAGAGGTATACCAGTCGAGTTCAATCAGACCGAGCAGGAATATAACTGGAAACTCACTTTCTGCGAACTGTACGCAGGCGGTAAATACAAGACCAACGACGGCGGCAGTTATGAATATTCGCTGGGTACTAACGGACTCGGACTTTGCGCTACGCAGTATGCTTCGGATTATATGGAGGCTGAGATACATTCAAACGGTTTTTGCTATCACCTGAATTTCAAAAAAGGTGAACCTGTCTCAGATATGATTAAAGAGCCGTACAGCAAAAAGGATACGGGCACAAGAATCAAATGGCGTCCCGATCTTGAGGTTTTCACGGACATAAGCATACCTGCCGAGTATTTTCAGGATGTTCTGCGCCGTCAGGCGATAGTCAACGCAGGTGTCAAGTTTATATTCAAAAACCAGAACGGCTCAAAGTTTGATACATTTGAGTATCTGTATGAAAAGGGTATCGAGCAGCATATCGCCGAAAATGTCGGAGACAATGCGCTGACTCAGATTGTCACATGGAGTGGAGACCGTGTCGGTCGAGACAGACCCGATCAGCCGGATTATAAGCTTAAAATAAATGCCGCACTTTGCTTCTCCAACAAGGTTCAGCTCAAGGAGTTTTATCACAACTCGAGCTACCTTGAGCACGGCGGTTCACCCGATAAAGCAGTGCGTTCGGCTTTCCTGTCGCAGATAGATGCCTATATCAAAAAAAGCGGCAAGTATTTGAAGTCGGATTCAAAGATAAGCTTCCAGGATATTGAGGACTGCCTTGTACTTGTCGTGTCGTCGTTCTCTACCATTGCATCTTATGAAAACCAGACGAAAAAGGCAATTACAAACAAGTTCATCCAGGAGGCAATGACCGAGTTTTTCAAGCATCAGCTTGAGATATATTTTATCGAAAATAAGCTTGATGCGGACAAGATATGCGATCAGGTGCTTGTCAATATGCGTGCCCGTGTCAGAGCTGAGACCACAAAGCTCAATATAAAGGGCAAGCTCCAGTCGAGCAACGATATGTCAAACAGGGTGCAGAAGTTCGTTGACTGCCGCTCCAAGGATGTCTCACAGCGTGAGCTGTTCATAGTGGAGGGTGACTCGGCTCTGGGTGCCTGTAAGCAGGCGAGAGATTCGTCGTTCCAGGCGATAATCCCCGTCAGAGGTAAGATTTTGAACTGCCTCAAGGCGGAGTATAACAAGATATTTGCAAATGAAATAATAACGGACCTTATAAAGGTTCTCGGCTGCGGTGTTGAGGTCAAGAGCAAGTCGATGAAGGATATGGTGGCGTTCGACCTCAATCAGCTGCGTTGGAGCAAGGTCATAATCTGTACCGATGCCGATGTTGACGGATTCCAGATACGCACGCTGATACTCGCTATGATCTATCGCCTTATGCCGACTCTCATTGAGGCGGGCAAGGTCTATATCGCAGAGTCACCGCTTTATGAGATAAACTCCAAGGATGAGACATGGTTTGCCTATAACGAGCAGGAAAAGCAGGCAATACTCGATGAGATAGGCAATGCCAAGTTTACCATTCAGCGTTCAAAGGGACTCGGTGAAAACGATGCCGATATGATGTCGCTTACCACCATGAACCCCTCGACACGCAGGCTTATAAGAGTTGACCCTACCGATGCACAGCAGACCGCCGATATATTCGACCTCTGGCTCGGAGACAATCTTGCCGGCAGAAAAGAGCATATAGCAAAAGACGGCTATGCTTATATCGATATGGCGGATGTTTCGTAAGGCACGTGTTTTGAAAGGAATTTGATATAATGGCAGGAAAAAGAGGTAAAAAAGAACCGCCGAAGAAGGAAATAGATCCGCTTGAGAACGGCGTTCATATTATCGGCGCAGGCGAAGTTGTCGAACAGCCGATAACAGATACAATTGAAACCAACTACTTCCCGTACGCCATGAGTGTTATTATGTCGAGAGCTATTCCCGAGATAGACGGATTCAAGCCCTCGCACAGAAAGATACTCTATATGATGTACAAAATGGGTCTGCTCACGGGTGCACGCTCAAAGTCGGCAAACATAGTCGGACGAACCATGCAGCTCAACCCGCATGGTGATGCCGCAATTTATGATACTATGGTGCGTCTGTCCAAGGGATATGAGGCATTGCTGCACCCTTATGTTGACTCAAAGGGTAACTTCGGCAAGGCGTATTCCCGTGATATGATGTGGGCGGCTTCCCGTTATACCGAGGCAAAGCTTGACCCGATAAGTGCGGAGCTGTTCAGGGATATTGATAAGGACACAGTCGATTTTGTCGATAACTATGACAGCACGATGAAAGAGCCGACCCTGCTGCCCGTTACTTTCCCGAGCGTGCTCGTCAATAACAATACGGGTATCGCCGTCGGTATGGCAAGCTCCATTTGCTCTTTTAACCTTGAGGAGGTCTGCCGTACCACAATAGAGTTGATAAGAGACCCCGATCACTGCGTTGCGGATACACTCAAAGCTCCCGATTTTGCAGGTGGTGCCAAGATACTCTATGACCGTGCAAAGATAGAGGAAATCTATCGCACCGGCAGAGGCTCTTTTAAACTCTATGCAAAGTATACTTATGATAAATCGAACAACTGCATTGATATAACGGAGATTCCGATGACTTCAACCTCAACGAGCGAATCGATAATCGAAAAGGTCATTGACCGTGTCAAGGCAGGAGCGATAAAAGAGATAAGTGACATCCGTGATGAGACCGACAAGAGCGGACTTAAAATAACGATAGACCTCAAAAGGGGAGTTGACCCCGATAAGCTTATGCAAAAGCTCTATCGTATGACGCCGCTTTCCGACTCATTTTCCTGCAATTTCAATGTCCTCATTGCAGGCACTCCCAAGGTTATGGGCGTTAAGGAACTGCTCAATGAGTGGATAGCGTTCCGTATGGAGTGCGTAAGACGCAGGACTTATTTTGACCTGAAAAAAGCCAAGGACAAGTTGCATCTGCTCAGAGGTCTCGAGAAGATACTGCTCGATATTGACAAGGCTATCAAGATAGTCAGAAATACCGAGGAGGAGGCGGAGGTTGTTCCGAATCTTATGATAGGTTTCGGAATCGACCGCACGCAGGCTGAGTATGTTGCCGAGATAAAGCTTCGCCACCTGAACCGTGAGTATATTTTGAAGCGTACTCAGGATATTGAGGAGCTTGAAAAACTTGTTGCCGACCTCGAGGATATACTCTCCAAGAAGGGCAGAGTCGGTGCGATAATAATCGATGAGCTTGAAGAGGTCATCAAAAAGTACGGCAAACCGAGAAAAACCGAGATAATCTATGCCTCCGATATAGTTGAGGAGGAAGAGGAGGAAGTGATCCCCGATTATCCCGTAACGCTCTTCTTCTCAAAAGAAGGCTATTTCAAGAAGATTACTCCGCAGTCGTTGCGTATGAGCAGCGAGCAGAAGTTCAAGGAAGGCGACGAGCTTTTGCAGACTGTTGTTACGGACAACTCCAAGGAACTGCTGTTCTTCACGAACCGTTGCCAGGTTTATAAGGCGAGGGTGAATGATTTCAAGGACACCAAGGCGAGCGCACTCGGCGATTATGTAGCCTCAAAGCTCGGCATGGACGAGGGCGAGACGGCTGTGTATATGGTCGTTACCTCGGATTATTCGGGCTATATGCTCTTCTTCTTTGAAAATGGCAAGGCGGCAAAGGTCGAGCTTTCGGCTTATCAGACCAAGACAAACCGCAAAAAGCTTATCAAGGCATATTCCGACAAATCTCCTGCCGCAGCTATGCTGTATACACAGAACGATACCGAGCTTGTGATAATATCTTCGGCAGGCAGACACCTGTTGATAAATACCGGTGCAATCTCACCCAAGACGACAAAGGACACGCAGGGCGTAGGTGTAATGAGCCTTAAAAAAGGGCAGAAGGTAGTGACTGTCCGACCCTATAAAGATGGTGAGTTTGCCAAGGCGTACAGATATAAGACGAAGAATCTCCCGGCAGCAGGCGCACTGCTCAGTGCGGAGGATAAGGGCGAACAGCTCGAATTCGGAATATAAAAAAGACCGTTTGCAAGGCTTCCCTGCGAAACGGTCAACGGGAAAGCCCTGCAAACGCTGAAAAGTGCTTTCGCCGTTGAGAATAGTTTGCACAAAACACGGGTGCGGATTCGTTGAAAATAATGGATGTTACAAGATATACATCCATTGACAGTGACATCGGCAAAAGTTTTGTAAAAAACTATTGAAATTAGTAAAAGTATATGATAAAATATCTTAGCAATTTGTGTTTGGAGGTCAACCTCATGGCAGTACATGAAATTATATTGGGAATAATCCTTATTCTTCTTTCTATCGCAATCATCGCTCTCGTTCTTCTTCAGGAGGGCAAGTCCGCAGGTCTTTCCGGTGCTATCGCCGGCGGTGCAGAGACTTTCTTCGGCAAGAATAAGAGCAAAACAATGGAGTCAAAGCTTGTGCTTATCACAAAGATTGTTGCAATTTCTTTCTTTGTCCTCGCACTTGTTGCAACTCTTCTCCTGCTCTTCCTTTAATCTTTTTGTTTCAAAACAAAGTGATGCACCCCAAAAGGGGTGCATTTTTGTCGTGAATAAAAATTCGCTCGAACTTGAATATTTTTGAAAAATACCGTCCATAATCTTCACGAAGAAAGGACGGTATTACTTATGAAATCAAAATTCAGACTGTTTTTAAAATTGCAATCCGTATTGCTCGTGCTCGCAATGATTTTTTCACTGCTCAGCGTTGCGGTGTTTGCATATGACTGCTCACGGGTGAGGGAAGATGTGCTCAGAATGCACGTTATTGCAAATTCGGATTCTTCTGCCGACCAGAATTTGAAGCTCAAGGTTCGTGATGCCGTGCTCGAGTGCGGAGCCGAACTTTTTGACGGCACGGTGACAGCTGATGAAGCCAAGGCAAAAATCGAACCGAAAACCGCCGAACTCGAAGCGGCAGCACGCACGGTGATAGAAAACGAGGGCTATGATTATCCTGTCAGCGTAAGCGTTGAAAATGAATATTTTTCCACTCGCTGTTACGGCGACCTCACTATGCCTGCCGGCAGATATACAGCTGTCAAAGTTGTGATAGGCGAGGGAGCAGGGCACAACTGGTGGTGCGTTATGTTTCCGCCGCTTTGCCTGCCTGCGGCACAGGAGAGGGACGGCGATATCGATGCTTTTCTCGATGACGGCGAACTCAAAGTTGTACGCAGCAGCACTAAATACGAACCCCGATTTAAAATTGTCGAGCTGATAGAACGGCTCAGGGAAAAGAACGGAGATAATTTGTAATATCCAAATAAAGGCGTGCCCAAGGCTCGGGTACGCCTTAAAATTTTTTGTCATTTGCGTTTTTTTTGTCAAATCTGTTGACTTTTTTTCGGTTTAGCTCTATATT
>CAZFZW010000080.1:0-6263 GCA_964523465.1 uncultured Clostridium sp.
GTTTACGGTAAATCCCCTGTAGCTGTGGCTGTTCATATATATTCCTCCTAAACTTTATCTTATGTTGTTTCGGGACACGGCTTCAAGCAGTGCCCCGAAAACATTAAAGAACATTGGTGAATGCCTGATAATAAGCATTGCTCTCAAGCAGCTCATCGGGAGTTCCGGCGGCTTCAAGCTCGCCGTCTTTCATAACGATGATATAATCGGCATTGCGTGTTGCGGCATAGTTATGAGCTATCATAATCGTAGTCTTGTCACGCATGAGATTATCCATAGCCTGCGTTACCGCCGCCTCGCTCAGACAGTCGAGGTTGCTGGTTGCCTCATCGAGCAGAAGAATGTCCGCATCTCTGAGCATTGCACGGGCAATGGAAATACACTGTCCCTGACCGCCCGAGAAATTCGAGCCGTCAAGCCCGACATCTTCATCAAAGCCGTTGGGCTTTTCCATAATGCAGTCGTAGCAGTTGGCTTTCTTTGTTACCTCGACAAGCTCTTCATCGGTAACTTCACGCTCAAGGCCGTAAGTAAGATTCTCTCTGACCGTGCCGCCTATAAGCGGATCTTTCTGGAAAACATAGGCAAAGCGGTCACGCCACTGAGTCAGGTTATATCGGGAAATGTCATCCTCGGCAAAGAGCACCTTGCCGTCGCTCGGCTCATAGAGCCTCGTGAGGAGCTTGAACATGGTAGATTTACCCGCTCCGTTTCCGCCGATTATGGCAGTCACCCTGCCCATGGGTATCTTGACGGAAAGGTTTTTGATGACTTCACGCTCTTCATCATATGCAAAGGATACATCGTCAAATGTAATATCCGCACAGATAAGCGGTACATCGTCGCCATATTCTTTTTCGTTGGGGGTATCCATAACATCGGCTATCTTCTTCATATTGCCCAGTGTGCTGAACAGCGAGCCTGCGTTGATGAAGAACAGTCCGAGATGTACACCGACAATACTTGTTGTCATATAGAAGCTTGTCAGGTCGCCGACCGTGACTTCGCCCTTGGGTACCAGCTGACCACCTATGACAAAAACGATTACAATGAATATTATCGATGTCAGGTTGCTGATGACCTGGAACACCGCAGTGGAAAGCCACGAGAGGAATTCCGCAATATACATCTTCTTGAAGTTTTTGTTGCCGAGCTTTGCTTCTATTTTTTCCGCCACGGCACTTTTTATGAGTCTGAAGCTCTGGACACGCTCCGTCAGATAACCCATGGCGGTAGCGGTGACCTTTGTGCTGTAAACGCCGAGTTTGAACTGAAGCACACTGTAGCCGGCAAACACCGCCAGAATGACGGGAACCATAATGAGCGAATAGTTCGCAAGCATTACATTGGTATCATAAAGCTGAATAAACGACCTGACGATAGTGTAAATCGAACTTCCGACAACAACGATAATATCAAACAGTGTTGCAGGTGCTGAAGCATCGCCCGTCACACGACTGACAAGCTCGGCACCGCTGTCAACATCATAATAGCTTGTGGGCAGGTGCATTATCTTGCGCCAGAGTTTAACTCTGATACGCATATTGAGCACTTCCTCCATCTTGCGAAGGAAATATGTACTTGCAATCGAAAGCACTGCGGCAAGTACCGTAACGCCGATATACTCGGTCAGCTCTTTGCCGTTTATGGCATTCTGCGCTCCGTCAATGATACTGCCCGTAAGCGTTGCGGAAGCTATCTCGCTTCTGCCCATTGCAATGGAAAAAGCCGCACTCAACAGGATAAGCAGCCACGGCATTTTTACGCCCTTGAACACACGCAGGTATTTTCCGATACCTTTGTTTTTCTTGTTCATACCGCCGCCTCCTCTGTGTCGTTATTCATCGTGCGATACATCTCACAGGTTTCAAGCAGGCTCTCGTGAGTGCCCTCTCCGACAAGCTCGCCGTTGCACAGGACGAATATTTTATCATATTTCTGTGCAAACCGCAGGTCGTGGGTGACAAGAATCCTCGTCTTGCCGGCGAACACGCTGTCCATAGTCTCCTGTATCTTCATTGAGACATTTATATCAAGTGCACTTGTCGGCTCGTCCATCAGAATGATGTCGCCGCCTCTGAGCACTTCTCTTGTCAGCACAAGCCGCTGACTCTGACCGCCCGACATCGAAGCACCGCCGGAGGAAATCTGTGTATCAAGTCCGTCCTCGCACAGTGCCAGATACTCGTCAAAGCCGGTTCTTTGAGCCGCACTTATTATCTCGTCATCGCTTATCTCACGGTCGATTCCGTAGGTCAGCGATTCTCGAAGCGAGCCGCTGAACACATCCGCACCCTGCTGAACATAGGCAATGTTGCGGCGGAAATCCGCAAGCGACAGGTCACGAATATCCGTGTCGCCTATCATCACACGGCCCTCCTGCGCAACATAAAGTCGCTCGAGCAGACTTATCGCCGTCGTCTTACCGCTGCCGCAAAGTCCGATTATTGCGGCACTGCTGCCTCTGGGGACAGTGATGTTGAAATCCTTGAGAGCCGGTGCGTCGTTCTCGGGATAAGTAAAGGTAACATTTTCAAAACGGATGTCTCCGCTGACGGGAAACTCCTTAATGTCACCCGACTCCTCACCCTTGCTTTGCATAATCTCGATAATGCGGAAAAAGCTGCCCTGCATTCCCTTAATGTTGGGCCAGAAGTCGAAAATCAGATTGAGGTAAGAGAAGAGGCTCTGCGAATACAGGAAGAATGCGAGCCATGCGGCAAGATTTATCTCGTGCTTTTGCAGCAGAATTACCGCCACGATAACCACGACAAGCTTTTGCAGAACATCCATAATCGATACCAGCGCCGAAGCAACGTTGTCCTGGTGAACCATACGCATATTCGCTTTATAAAGCTCTTTTGAGGCATTCTCGCCGTTTGCCTCTTCTTTCATCTCGTTAGTATAGGTCTTGATAAGATGAAGGTGTGTTATTCTGTCCGCCAAATATCCCGTAAGACTGCCTATGCGGTTATACAGGCGAATACTGCTCTTCTGGAAAACCTTGCCCATAACAAGAGCGTAGATATATTTGAGCGGAATGAGCAGGAAACAGGAAAGAGCCAGCTTCCAATGATACTCATTTATTGTTATCATTGCACCTACAACATAGTATACGGCAGGTACAAAATTCAAAACAATGTTGACAAGGCTCAATGCGGCACTTGAATCATTTGTGACCGCACTCATCAGCTCGGACGGGTCGTTGCTGTCAAAATAGTCCATCTTGAGGCCGAGCATCTTGTTCCACACACGCTCACGGGTGCGGCGAACGCTGTAGGACTGGGCGTGAACCATAAGTGCGACGCCACTCGTGGACACGATACCTGTTAAAACATAATATATGATAGCCTCGGTCAGTGCCGCACCGGTGACGGTTCCGCTCATAAGCTCCGAAGTTGTAACGGGGAGCTTCAACAGCAGGGTTGTCTCGGTAAGGTTCACCGCAAGGCTCAGTGCAATCCAAAACCACGGCAGCTTCAGATCCCACACAGTACGAAAAAAGGCCGCCCAGCTGTTGCCCGGACGCTTTTCTTTAACTCGTTTAGCCATAGTTCCTCCTAAAGAAAAAAGCGTATGCCGTAGGCCTCCGCATACAGCATACGCTTTGCTTTTAACTTAGCCCTCGTAGCGCATCAGGAAGAAGGAGCCTTCAGCATTGTCAACATAGCTCTCAAGGCTATCGTCCTTCATTACGTTATAGCCGATATAGGCCTGGACAACATCCTGGAAGTCCTGACCCGTCAACTGATCGCCGACAACGGTATCGGAAATTCTCTCGGCTTTTCCGAAGAAGTTTTCGGTGCCCATGAGCTTGTCCGCACCGGCTTTGTCATTGTATTCATAGTAAATATAATGTGCAACAGCCTTGCCCTCGTAGCCGTAGATAACATCGGTACGACCCTTCATATTGCTCTCAAGAGAAGAATCTGCGAAAGAATAGCTGCCGGAAGATGTGAGTATAACCTTCTCGTCAAACTGGAGACCCTCGGGATCAACAATGCCGCTGTAAGGAGCATAGGGGTTGACGCCGTAGCTCTTAAATCCGTAGTCAAGCTTGAGGTTCTCGGAATAACCGGTTGCACTTCTGTCAGACTGCATCTGACCGTATGTCTGCTCCCACATCTGGAACTGAGCATCAACTGCGCTCTCATCCTTGACATTGACAAGAACAGTGTCGCTCTCTGCGGTCATGGTCAGGCCGTAGTATGTTTCAAGGCCGTTCATAACGATTTCCTTGTCGGCCTTGTCGGAAAGGAATGCGTAAATGTAAGCCGAAACTGCCTTGTCCTCGTTGCCGTAAACAACGCTGCCGAGAACAACTGTACCTGCAAGGGTCACAATCTTCGACTCATCGGGCTTGCCGAGGTCGGTAGGCTCTGCAACGAACTCACCGGTCATGGTGTTTGTCCAACCGGAAGCAAGTCCTGTCTCGGGGTCATAATCATAAAGACCGACAATGTTGCCCTCTGCATCCATTTTAATGTTGCTGGGGTATGCTTCTGCACTCATGGTCTCTGCAAGAGTGTCGCCGAAGTTCTTGTTAATCAGAACCTTGCGGTCGTCATACTTGAGTCCGCTGGGATCCTTATGAGTATAAAGCTCCTCGAACTTTACAACGGAATCATCGCTGAACAGGCTGCCGAACAGGTTGCCGTCGCAGGCTGCCAGAGATAAAACCATTACCAGTGCCAAAACAATTGCTAATAATTTTTTCATCGTGTTTTCCTCCTTATTTTTCCTTATAATAAAGCATACAGTGGCAGTATCCCTCAAATTCGGGGTCGGCACACTGAGCCTTAAATTCCTCACAAATGCACTTGTACTCGGGCTTACGCTCGGTACGGCAGGGGCAAAAACCTCCTGTCTGCTTGAGTCCCTCTCTTACATGCGCCACAACTTCCTTGTCCGCATTAAGTCTTATCTTCGCCATTTTTCATCCTCCGTTATGCGTAAAGCATTTTTGCCACATTTTTGAGAATCTCTTCACGGTCTACCGAGCCGATAAACTCGTTGACCTTTTCACCCTTGCGGAAGAAGAGCACGGTGGGCATTGACATAATACCGAACGCCTCCGCAATATCCGGGTGCTCGGAGATGTTCACCCTGCCGAAATTGATTCCGGGCATTTCATCCGCCACTGCATCATATATCGGGGCAAGCATAACACAGGCAGCGCAGTTGTCGCCATAACAGTCTATAACGGCAAAATCGGCCTTGGAGAATTCTCTCCACTCGTTGTCTCTAAGCTCAACTGTAGCCATATTCTTTACCTCCCCATCTTCTCTGTTACGAATTCATCGATAGCGACAAACAGCTCTGTAGAATATGTGTTGTTTATCGCCTCTTCTATCATCTGCTCTCTCGAGGGAACATTCTCGCCCATAAGAGTCAGCATTTCGATCATCTGGTCGGCATCCGCCTCAGCGGCCGCTCTGTCAACGGTAATACCCTTTCGGCTGCAATACTCACGGGCAAGCCAGTTTTCCT
Organism: uncultured Clostridium sp.; assembly: GCA_964523465.1. Lineage (GTDB taxonomy): Bacteria > Bacillota > Clostridia > Oscillospirales > Acutalibacteraceae > CAG-177. The sequence continues at coordinate 5,491 of CAZFZW010000080.1, forward strand.
TAAACTGGTCGAGAATACTCTCACGGATTTCATCTATAGCGGGCATCTCGATTCCGTAGGCATTGTACTCCGCCTCAATCTGCCCGAGGTTGCTTTTTACATACTCGTCAAGCTCTGCCTCGTCATAATCAAACTCACTGCCTGCAACCAGACCGAGTATGACTTCTCTTACTGCCATCTTGTGATTCTGCGAAGCGGCATCGGCAAGCAGCTTTTCAGTAACATATGCCCTGTATGCCTCAACACTCGAAACGCCGTCGATTCCGATAGACGCCACCAGCTCGTCGTTTACCTCGGCAGGAGAAAGTCTGATAATTTTTTTAATCCAAAGCTTTACATCTTTGCCGCATATTTCCGTCTCTGCGGTGTCTCCGACGGACTTTCCGTTCACCGCCTGCGAAGCCTTTTCAGCTCCGGGCATATCGATTGCGGTATACAATATTATATCTCTTGCATCGGGATAGCTCTGCTCATCGGCGGTGCAATATACAACATCGCCCTCTTCCACAGTCTGCACCGAGGTTTGAACCGCATAGCGTACAGACAGCTGCTCAACTTCCTGCTCGACCTGCTGTTCATCCGCACAGACCGTCAGCAGTTCCTCGGGAATCCGAACGCTATCAAAGTCGCACAGCTTTGTTACAGTTCCGTTCATAAAATACTCCTCTCATTTTCGCCTTTTCTCAGAGAGTTTCGGGCTTTTACTGTTTTATTCTATCACACGCCGTATTCAAAATCAACGCTTTAAAGCAGGGTTTGAAAGTTTTTTGAGA
>CAZFZW010000081.1:0-6146 GCA_964523465.1 uncultured Clostridium sp.
ACTGTCTATGAAAAAAGCCATAAAATTTTTATTTTGTTTTATACTTATTTTTTCCGTCCTCGCATCCGCACCGGCATATGCAAACTACAATGCGGTGTTTGAAAAGAGTTTGACGGACAGCGGCGATGACCCGATATATGCCGATATATATCTGCTCGTAAACCTTGACAGTGACACGGTGATATTCGAGCAGAATGCGGACAAGAAGGCGGCACCGGCCTCGCTGACGAAAATTATGACCGCCACCGTCGTGCTCGAGAACTGCCAAAACCTCGATGAAGAGGTGGAGGCGAGCTACGAGGCTATCCATCTGCTCGACGGTACGGGCAGCTCTGTAGTTGGGCTTGAGCCGGGCGAAAAGATGAGTGTGAAGAATCTGCTGTATTGCCTGCTGGTGCGAAGCGGCAACGATGCGGCGAATGTTCTTGCAATGCACGTGGGCGGAAGTATCGAGAACTTCGTAAAGATGATGAACGACAAGGCGGCAGAACTCGGATGCCAAAACACCCACTTTGCCAATGTCCACGGACTTGATGACGACAATCATTACACCACCGCAAGGGATTTGCTGACTATAACGAAGCACGCCCTCACCCTGCCTTATTTCCCCGAGATAACCTCCACCACGGTGTATAAGATACCTGCCACAAACAAGTGCGAGGCACGCACAATAAGAAACACCAATAACCTTATGAACAGCGCATATGCGGACTATTATTCGCCATATGCTACGGGAATCAAGACCGGTTCGACGGATAACGCCGGACGCTGTGTCATTTCCAAAGGCTCGGGCAACGGCTACAATTACCTGTGTGTGATTATGAATGCGCCTATGCAGAACATCGATGACGATGAACCGCTTGAAAACTGCGCCTTTGTCGATTGCCGCAGAATGTTCAGTTGGGTGTTCAACAATATCGAGTTAAAGTCTCTTGCCAGTCCCTCACAGATAGTTGCCGAAATACCGCTCAATCTCTCGATGAGCACAGATCACATTGCTCTTGTGCCGAGTGAAGAAGTTCTTGCCCTCGTGCCCACGGGCGCAGATGCCGGCAGTGTGCTGATTGAGCCGATAGCCGAATCCCTGCCCGAGAGTGTAGATGCGCCCGTCAAAAGGGGACAGGAGATAGGTGAGGCGAGAGTGCTCTACGCAGGCGAAGAGATTGCAAGGATAAAGCTTGTTGCAAGCGAGGATGTTTCGAGAAACGGCCTGCTCTATGTCGGCTCGCTGATTAAAAAGACCGTCACGAGCACTGTGTTTAAGATAATCGCCTCCATAGCGGCACTGCTGATAATCGGATATATAGCACTGTTTGTTTATGAAAACTATAAGCGCCGTCAAAAGCGCAAGCTCAAGCTTGTTCGTCCGAGCGTTAAGGACAACGAATACACCGAAAAGCCAAAGAGGAAAAAATAGCCCTTGCAAGACTCTGTAAAGGAGGCTGTGAGATGAGCAAAGAAAATAAATCAAGCCCATGAGAGATTATATTGGCTGTTGTCAGCACCGTTTTTATAATAGCCGCAATAAGTGCCTTTGCAATAAATGTGAGTAATACCGACAACACCGACAGCGGCAACAGCACCGACGAGTAGCAGAAAACCCAAATGCTCGCCACCGCTCAGAACAAAGAAAAACGCCTGATAGACGCAATAGATGCGGAGTGCAAAAAGAGCGGCTATATACGGTATATCCTGGAGCTTTAAGGAGATAGAGTCAGAGTATGACATACAGCGCGACCGTGACGAAAATGATTTGTTTTACAGTTTGAGCATGACTGTAACGCTTCCGAATCCACGACTGGTTGAGGATGCTGAAAAATACTATAATTTGATAAAACGGCTTGAAGATATTGCCGATAGCGATGTGGACTGCTTACGGATATACATTAGTATTGAAACATTAAATTATTATCTCGAACCCGTGCTTATATATGCCGAAGAGGACAGCTACGGGCTGATGTACCTGCGTGACTATTCGACCGATTTTTGTTACATCGGCAAGAAAGAGAACGGCGCTATAAAGCCGCTGCCCGAGATAATGCCGTATGTGGGTATGCGAGAGGGTGCAATAAATCTTACAAAGCTCGGCACGGCAAATACCGTAGAAGATGAGACAAAATCAAAGCTCAACAGCAAATATTATTATTGGCATACAAAGGACGCGGGAGGCTCCTCTCTCGCCTTCCGGTACTATGCTGAGGTGACAGTGCGAAACGGCACAGTACAGAATGTCTCTTTGAAGCCCGAGAATAAGAACTTCAAGTATAGTAGCAGTTCTTCGAGCAGTTCCTCATCTGGGTCCTCCTCGTCTTACTATCATACACCGAACAAAAAAGACGACGAAGAAACTACCACAAAGAAGTTCAGCAATCCGTATAATGTTCAGGACTTCGGAGACCCCGAGGACTTTTACGACTATTGGTATGACGACTTCGAGGACTATGAAGAAGCATACGATTATTACTACGACCACTACCCATATTAAACCAAGTGAAAACCGCCTCTGTACTTAAACGGTACAGAGGCGGTAAAGTTTTTACTTCTTAGTCGTCGCAGTCGCAGTCGTCGCCGCAGCAGCAATCGTCAAAGTCGAACTCAAGCAGCTCGCCGCAGTTGGGGCAGTCAATGCTGCCGTCCTCGAGAATCTCGTCATCAACGCAGATTATCTCGTGGCATGCGGGGCATTCGATCTCGTAGCAATCGCAGTCGCAGTCGTCATCGCAGCAGCAATCGTCGTCCTCTTCATAGACATAGGTCTCGAGGTCTGCGAGATCCTCATCGATCTCATCAACCTGCTCGCTGACAACATCCAGACCCTCTTCAAGGTCGGAGACGGTCAGAGCCATGTCGTCAAGAAGCTCGATAATAGCCTTGATAACCTTAACCTCGTCCTTGTCGGCATCAAGATTAAGACCGTCAACAAGACCCTTGATATAAGCAACTTTCTCGGTAACTGTCATTTTGCTTTCTCCTTTCAAAACAGCCGTAGCTTTTGAATGTTTGAGCTTACGCTCTGCTCAGGTACTCGCCTGTACGGGTATCAACGATAACCATCTCGCCCTCTTCGATGAAGAGCGGAACCTTGATCTCTGCGCCTGTCTCAAGCACTGCGGGCTTGGTGGCGTTGGTAGCGGTGTCGCCCTTGAAGCCGGGGTCGGTCTGGGTTATCTCAAGAGTGACGCTTGTGGGAGGCTCAACACCGAAAACATTGCCCTTGTAGGAGAGGATCTTGCAAACAGTGTTCTCCTTGACGAACTTGAAGTTGTCGGAAAGGTCGCTCTTGTTTATCGGGATGAGCTCATAGCTCTCGGGATCCATGAAGTAATAAAGATCGCCGTCGTTGTAGGAATACTCCATTTCCTTGCGCTCAATGTAAGCGGTGGGGAATTTTTCCGTGGGGTTGAAAGTACGCTCAACGACAGAACCTGCAATAACATTTCTTATCTTGGTTCTGACGAAAGCAGCACCCTTGCCGGGCTTAACATGTTGGAACTCGATGATCTGATAAACATCGCCGTCCATTTCGAATGTTACGCCGTTTCTGAAATCGCCTGCTGAAACCATATCTGTGTCCTCCGATATTTTAAACTTACACATTTATTTTATACTATTCGTCGATATATTTCAATACTTTTTTGATATTTGATTCACTCCGAGAGCTTCAACTGCTCTCCCGGCAGGATAATATACGGCTCACGCAGCTGATTTATGCCGATTATCATCCTGATTGACACGCCTGTTGCCCTTGAAATATACGGTAGGGTATCTCCGAGACGCACGGCGAAAAAGTTGCCTGACTTTTCGGCTGACGGAATTTCGAGTACTTCACCCGGGCAGACAAAGGAAGATGAGCGAGAGTTTAAGTCTTTTATTGCCGACACGCTTACGCCGAAGCGTCCCGAGATAAATGTGAGTGTATCAAACGGGCGCACGGTGTAGCTCTCCGTGCCGCTCTGCCGTGCGGGCAGGGTTATCTTCAGCAACTCGCCCGGGAGAATAAACGGAGAAAACGGTAGAAAGCCTCCGCTCGGTATCTCGGGTGAAGCACAGTATCGTCGGGTGAGCCAACGCATGGTGTCAAACGGTTTTGAGCGGATATAAATACGTTGTGTGTCTGAGCGGCGACTGTCCCGTCTTTCGCCTTTGACTCTGCTCGAGTCGGTGAGCAGGATTCCGTCGGTGAACAGGTCAAGGTCAACATCGCCGTAAATGCCGCTTACCCGTCCGACATCCGAATATTGGAATCCGACCCAGTTATCCCATTTGCCGTTATCGGACGGCTCGTCTGCATCGTACTGTGCGACCCAGAGCGGATATTCACGGGCGAGACGACGGTCAAATATATTTATAGCGTTTGATGTGTCGGAATAGATGACAGCCTCCTTTTCGGTGAGTGCCGTCAGCTCTTCGAGATAGGCACGGGATATTCGGTTTATTTGACGAACGGACAGTGAGCCGAAATATTCAAAATCCATTGCAAGCCGCAGCTCAAGCTCACGCCCTGCGGCGAGAGAAGCGAAAAATCGAGCCTGCTGCCGTCCTTCGTCAACGCTGCGTGCGGTGACATAGTGATAAATCCCGACTTTCAGCCCCGCCGCCTTTGCCTTGTCGTAATTCTCGTCAAAATACGCATCCGTATAATCCGAGCCTACGCCTGCACGGATGTAGACTGCCTCTATCCCGTCACGGCGCAGGGCATCAAAGTCTATTTCTCCCTGAAATTCGCTGACATCTATTCCACGAAAAATCCGCCCCTCTGAGGGAGAGAGGGCACGGGTATCTAAAATCAAAGCAAAAATGAGCACTGCCAAACTTAATAAAAGTGCGACAATGCCCCGTAAAATACGCTGTCTTGTGTTCATGTTATCACCTCCGTGGCACTAATCGGTATTAGTATATGCCGAAAATGCGGCGAGGGATAAAATCTTCTTTTATAAGTTGAAACACACCCCAAAAGCGTATACTTTCGGTGTGTGTTTCAATATCGTGGATTATTTGTGATTTTGCGTCTTATGCAACAACGCCTGTGTACATCTCGATGCTCTTTTTGAGCAGGGTCAGAACCATGTTGATATAGAATACGATTCTGTTGCCTGTTGCGTTGAAGGCGTTTGTGAGGTTCTCGATTCTCGAGGTGTCCGCACCGTAGCCGCCAATGACGCCGTTGAGATTGTTGATGCCGTCGTTCGAGTTGATGTAATCATAAAGATAAGGCGAAACGATGGCCAGTGCGAGATATTCGACCGAGCCGACGATGTTTGACGGGAGCTTAACTCCTGCCGCTGTTGCAATAGCCTTAGTAATGGCATAGAGCGTGCTGTCGGTTATGTTCGATGCGGACATGCGAATCGCAGTCTCTACCGCCGCAAGGACTATCTGGATCTCGGGGCTGTCAAAATCATAATTGCGGTCGCCCGTGACGATGTCCTCGTATATCTCCTCGGCTATTTCCCATGCGGTCTCATAGTCGCTTTCGGGGACGGAAATGTTGTACTTCGCCGCTGCAGACTCAATGCTGTCGTCACCATAAATCGGCTTGTCGAGCAGTGCGTTTAGGTTGTCGGTAATCTTCTTTGTGGGAGCATAAAGTGCGCTGTCCTCTTCAATTCCGAGACCCTCGGGAGTAATGGACTCCTTGACGGAATCAATTATACCGCCGACATAGTGCTCCTTGACAAACTGCTTGAAGTCGTTTTCGAGCAGGTCGAGCTCGTGCTCGGTGTAGCCGGTCTTGACTACCGAGGTGAGTGCCTCGAAATCAATGCTGTCGATGGTCTTTGTGGTGTAGACCATCTTCTCGTCATTGAGCTTGAACATGAAATAGTTCATCGGATACTCGTTGAGCGAGCCGCCGCAGAATTCATAGATTATCTTGCCTGTGGGCGAGGTGAATGTCTCCGCATCGTTTATGTGGGTGTGACCCGAGAAAACAAGCTTAATTCCCCACTCGGCAAAGAGCGATGCGAATGTTCTGGGCAGGGACACAATGAACTTATCGTTGGTGATGAGCTGAAGAGGCTGATGCTCGAGAAGATTGTGGTGCATGATAACAATGGGGTATTTGCCAAGCTCTTTTGCGTGCATAGCCTGTTCTCTGACCCAGCTAAGACGGTCGGAATCAACGCCGCTTGCGAGCATATAACGCT
>CAZFZW010000082.1:0-6117 GCA_964523465.1 uncultured Clostridium sp.
AGAGCCGCAAGAAACGGTGCAAACATCAAGAACCGTCAGCCTCTGGGCAAGATGTTCGTCCGTGCCGATGAGGCACTCGGCGGCGAATATGCCGACATAATCAAGGATGAGCTTAATGTCAAGGAACTTGAGTTCGTTGACGGCGAGGCTGATTTCGTCAGCTACAGCTTTAAGCCGCAGCTCAAGACCGTCGGCCCGAAGTACGGCAGATTCCTCGGCAAGATAAAGGAGCACCTCGCCTCCCTTGACGGCTCCGCCGCAAAGCAGGAGCTTGACAGTGTCGGCGCACTCAAATTCAGCGTTGACGGCAACGAGATAGTTCTCGGCGTTGACGACCTGCTGATAGATTCCGTCCAGAAAGAGGGCAGCTTCGCTGTCTCCGATTACGGCATCACAGTCGCAATTGACACAAACCTCACCCCCGAGCTTATTGAGGAAGGTTTCGTCAGAGAGATAATTTCGAAGATTCAGACCATGCGTAAGGATGCCGGATTCGATGTTATGGACAGAATCAGGCTCTTCACCGGCGACAACGCCAAGCTCAACGCCATCATCGAGAAAAACGCAGACGGCATCAAGGGCGACGTTCTCGCAGAAGAGATAATCTATGCCGCAGGCTCCGATTCCTGCAAGGAGTGGAACATCAACGGCGAAAAGATGACTCTCGGCGTGGAGAAAATCTAAAGCCAATCAAATCAGCCGTACCGAGTGTGCGGCTGATTTTTGCCTCAAATTAATAAATTTTCAAAAAACGCTTGACAAAACCCGTCTGTACTGTTAAAATAATGCGTACAACAAAGCAGAGTGACGCATTGTGTCTCAGCTCTCACCTTCGGGGTTTTGTCCGCGCGGGTCAATAAGAACCTTTTTGGGGTTTTGTTGATTATTGAGCGAGGGCATCTCTGTGCCCTCGCTTTGATTTTTCCGGTCAATCCGGACAGAGCATATGGAGGTGTCTGGTATAAGTATCAAAGAAATGCAGATCAATGAAGAGATCACGGACAAAGAGGTTAGGCTCATAGGCAATGACGGTGAACAGATGGGTATAGTTTCCGCCGCTCAGGCTCAGAAGCTTGCCGCAGAAAAGAATCTTGACCTTGTTAAGATCGCTCCGCAGGCAAAGCCTCCCGTCTGTAAGATTATGGACTACGGCAAGTATCGCTTCGAACAGTCCAAGAGGGAGAAAGAGGCCAAGAAAAATCAGCGAGTAATCGAGATTAAGGAAATACGCCTTTCGCCCAACATTGACACACATGATTTTGATACGAAAGTCGGTCATGCCAGAAAGTTCCTTGCCGCAGGAAACAAGACTAAGGTCTCCATCCGTTTCCGTGGCAGAGAAATGACTCACACCGACCTCGGTCTGACCATTATGGCTCAGTTTGCCGAGAAGTGTGCCGACATCGCATCGGTCGAGAAGCCCGCAAAGCTTGAAGGCCGTCAGATGCTCATGTTCCTTGCACCCAAGAGTGCAAAGTGATTATCCCGGCAGTTAGCCGGTCAAAAAGTTGAAGGAGGAAAAGAACTCATGCCCAAGATCAAAACTCACAGCGGTGCTAAAAAGCGCTTTAAGCTGTCTAAGAACGGTAAGCCGGTACGTGCACACGCTAACAAGTCTCACATCCTTACCAAGAAGAGCACAAAGCGTAAGAGAAATCTTCGCAAGACTGCCGTTGCTGATACCACCAACGTTAAGCAGATCAAGAAGCTCATCCCCTACAAATAAGAGACTAAGACAGCTCATTACTCAATTATAATCGGAGGTAGAAAACCATGGCACGTATCAAAGGTGCAACAATGACTCGCAAGAGAAGAAATAAGGTTCTTAAGCTTGCCAAGGGCTATTATGGCTCAAAGCACAGCCTTTTCAAGACTGCAAAGCAGGCTGTTATGAAGAGCGGTCAGTACGCTTACATCGGCCGCAAGCAGAAGAAGCGTGACTTCCGCCGTCTGTGGATAGCAAGAATTTCCGCTGCCGCAAAGCTCAACGGTATGAACTATTCCACTTTCATCAACGGACTCAAGAAGGCCGGCATCGATCTCAACCGCAAGATGCTCTCCGAGATCGCAATCAGCGATCCCGCTGCTTTCACCGCTCTCACCGAGCAGGCAAAGGCTGCCCTCAACGGCTGATCGATAAATTAGAAAAGTTGACGGGGCTGTTTCGGCAGCCCCGTGTTTTCATAGTCGCCAAAATACAATCGTCTTGCAGCACGGAGGCAATATGGAATTTGAGAGAATATCGTCCCGTTCAAATGAAAAGATAAAGCTTTTTCGACACCTGTCGCAAAGTGCCTCGTTCCGCAGGGAGACGGGGCTGTTCGCACTTGAGGGTGCTCGCCTGTGCTCTGATGCGGCAACTACCGGCATCAGAATAAAGTCCGCATTTTTCACAAACGAAGCCCTCGACAAATACTCCGACTATATACCGCTTATAGTCGAAAGGGCAGAGAACTGCTATGAAATTCCGCACGACCTCGGCAGCACACTGTCGGACACCCGTGAATCTCAAGGCGTGTTCTGCATCTGCGAACAGCAAAAGAAGCTTTCGGACGACTCCATTGACCCCAACGGCACATATATAGCACTTGACAATTTGCAGGATCCGTCTAACCTCGGTGCGGTGCTCAGAACCGCCGAGGCTTTCGGCTTGAGCGGAGTCATAGTCGGCGGCGGCTGTGATATATACAACCCGAAAGCGTTGCGTGCGGCGATGGGTTCATCTATGCGAATTTCTGTTTTGACAACAGGAAATTTGCCCTCTCTATTGATTTTTGCCGCCAAAAAGGGTATGCTTACCTTAGCTTCCACGCCGTCGGCAAGTGCCGAGCGTATAACCGATATGAAAATCGACGGCTCGGTAATATGCGTAGTGGGCAACGAGGGTAACGGAATCTCGCCCGAGGTTATGGCCGCATGTTCCAAACCCGTCACCATTCCGATGCGTGGCAGAGCCGAATCGCTCAACGCCGCTGCGGCTGCGGCAGTGCTTATGTGGGAGCTGATTCGATAAAGAAAAGTCATATATAAAGGTATAAGGCAGGAAACGGAGGCTTCAATGGATAAAAAAGTCTATTGGCTCTGGCTCCAGGAAGCTCTGGGTCCGGGAGCTGTCACAGATGAGATTACCGCTGTGTTTCCATCCCCCGAGGAGATGTACTCCAAGGGCGAGATTGAATGGAGATTGAGCGGTGTACTCACCAACAGACAGATACAAAAGCTATCGGCAGGCTCTCTCGAAAAGATGCAGGGCATTGTCGATTTATGCCGTGAAAACGACTGGACTATTCTGACACCGGATGACACGGATTACCCCAAAAGCCTTTTGAATCTGCGTAATATGCCCCTTGCACTCTTTGTCAAGGGAGACATCAGGCGCGTGACACAGCGAGTATGTATTGCCATTGTCGGCACAAGAAAAGCTTCGTTTCAGGGCAGCTATCTTGCACATCGCTATGCCACGGCATTGTCATATGCAGACATATGCGTAGTCTCGGGTGCGGCACTCGGTATAGACAGCTGCGCTCACCGGGGTGCTCTCGATGCCGAGGGTACAACCGCCGCCGTTCTCGGCTGCGGATTCGGGCATAAATATCTCATGGAAAATGAACCGCTGAGAAACAGTGTCGCCAATTGCGGTGCGCTTATAACCGAATTTCCGCCCGGCACTCCGCCATCGGTGAGGACTTTTCCGATAAGGAACAGGATAATCTCCGGTCTTTGCTCGGCAACTATAGTTATCGAGGCAGGTGTTAAGAGCGGCTCGCTCATAACCGCAAATTGTGCCATTGAACAGGGTCGTGAGGTCTACGCTCCGCCCGGAGATGTGTTCAACTCCTCCTATGCCGGTGCAAATCAGCTCATAAAAGACGGTGCAAGACCGCTTTTATCGATATATGACCTGATAACCGAATATTCTCTGCGCTATCCCGATAAGATAAAGCAGGAAAATGTTCAAAAGGCTCTCGAGTTTTTGAGCGGAAAGCGTGAGCTTACCGAGGAACAGTCGGTTCAACCGCCAAAGACTGTCTACCGTCCGCACGAGTCGGTGAAGCATCTTGAACCCGAGCCGAAGAAAGACGAATATCAGGTCAAAAAACTTGTCTCAATACCCGTAGGGCTGTCAGACAAGGCGAAGAAAATATACGAATCCCTGGGCGATGAGCCGATGTTTGCCGATGAAATAGCGGCAAAGACAGGACTTGCTCCGTGGGAAGTAGTCAGTTCCATGACCGAGCTGGAGCTTGAAGATCTTGTCTGCCTGTGTGCAGGCAAACGCTACAAAAAAATCTAAAAAGGGGAGCAAAAACACCATGTCCACTTTAGTTATAGTCGAGTCGCCTGCAAAGGCCAAGACAATAAAGAAATATCTCGGCCCCGGCTATGAGGTCGTGGCATCCATGGGTCATGTCAGGGATTTGCCCGCAGCAAAGCTGAGCGTTGATGTCAAGCACGGCTTTACACCCAAATATGCGGTAATAAAAGGAAAGGAAAAGCTTGTCAGCGAGCTGAAAAAGGAAGTAGCTCAGAGCGACCGAGTTATTCTCGCAACCGACCCCGACCGTGAGGGAGAGGCTATTTCGTGGCACCTTTCCACCCTGCTCGACCTCAATCTTGAGGACGAAAACCGTGTCACTTTCAATGAGATTACCAAGAGCGGTATCAAAAACGGTATGGAGCATCCGAGAGCCGTTGACATGAACCTTGTCAACGCACAGCAGGCTCGTCGAATCCTCGACAGGCTTGTCGGCTACCGTTTAAGCCCGTTCATCTCACAGAAAATTCGCAGAGGTCTCTCCGCAGGCCGTGTTCAGAGCGTTGCGGTGAGAATGATTGTTGACCGTGAAGAGGAAATAAGAGCGTTCAAGCCCGAGGAATACTGGACTGTTGACGCAAAATTCACCGCTCCGTCGAGAAAGGTGTTCTCCGCCTCGCTCTACGGCGACGAAAGCGGAAAAATAAAAATAGAAAGCAAGGAGCAGTCGGATGCCCTGCTCGCACGCCTTGACGGCGCAGCATACACCGTCAAGAGCCTGAAAAAGGGCACGAGGAAGAAGAACCCCGCACCGCCCTTTACCACCTCCACTCTTCAGCAGGACGCCTCGAGAAAGCTCGGATTCCAGACTCAAAAGACCATGCGTACAGCACAGGAACTGTACGAGGGCGTTGATGTTCAGGGCATCGGCACCACTGGTCTTATCACCTACATGAGAACCGACTCTCTTAGAATCTCCGAGGAGGCAAGAGCACAGGCCGCCACCGCCATAGAGGAGATTTTCGGCAAGGAATATCTCCCCGACAAGCCCCGTTACTACAAGACCGGCGCAAACGCACAGGACGGCCACGAGGCTATCCGTCCGGCCATTCCGTCGCTGACTCCCGATCGTGTCAAGGATTCGCTGACTTCGGAGCAGTATAAGCTGTATAACCTCATCTGGAAGCGTTTCATGGCGAGTCTTATGGCAAGCTGTGTTCAGGACACCGTGAAAATCGAAATAACCGGCGCAAACGAGGCGGATGAGGCCGAGGGCAAGTATTGCCTGTTCACCGCCGCCGGATATTCGGTGCGTTTTGACGGATTCACTAAGGTATATGAGATGGCAGACGACGACAACAAAGGTTCACTTCTCCCCGAGCTGAAAGTCGGCGACCATCCCAAGCTCAAAGAGCTTATCCCCTCTCAGCATTTCACCTCGCCGCCCCCCCGTTTCACCGAAGCTTCGCTCGTCAAAGAATTTGAGGAAAAGGGTATCGGCAGACCGAGTACCTATTCAACCATTATTACAACCATAGTCAAGCGTGCCTATGTCAAGCGTGAGTCAAAGCAGTTTGTACCCACAGAGCTGGGCGAAGCTACGACCAAGCTTTTGAAAGATAAATTCTCCCGAATAGTCAATGTCAAGTTCACCGCACAGATGGAAGATATGCTTGACAAGGTTGACTCCGGCGATGCCGACTATGTAAGCGTGCTCGACGATTTCTACGGCGAGTTTGAAAAGTCGCTCGAAAAGGCAAAGGCCGAAATGAAAGATGTAAAAATCCAGCTCGAGGAAGATATCACGGACATTCCCTGCGAAAAATGCGGCAGAATGATGGTTATAAAGACCGGCCGTTACG
>CAZFZW010000083.1:0-6107 GCA_964523465.1 uncultured Clostridium sp.
GCAGACCGCCTGCAAGTCCCTTTGCGGTTGATACGATGTCGGGAATTACGCCGTAGTTCATATAGCCGTAGAGCTTGCCGCTCCTGCCGTTGCCAATCTGCACCTCATCGCATATGAGCAGAGTGTCACGCTCACGGCATATTTTTTCTATCGCCTGAACATATTCACGCTCGAGTGCTATGACTCCACCCTCGCCCTGAACGACCTCAAGCATAACGGCGGCACATTTGTTTTCGTAAAGAATCTTTTCGAGCTTCTCTATGTCGTTGGGCTCGGCGTATAAAAATCCTTCGGTCAGCGGAAGAAAATCCTTGTGGAATACATCCTGCCCGGTGGCGGCAAGAGTAGTCACCGTTCTGCCGTGAAAGCTGTTTTTGAGTGTTACGATATTAAAGCAGTCCTCACCGTGCTTTTGAGCGGCATATTTTCTCGCTGTTTTGATGGCACACTCGTTTGCCTCCGCACCGGAGTTCGAAAAGAAAACTTTTTTCATCCCAGTCCTTTTGCAGAGCATTTCGGCAAGTTTTGCACACGGCTCGGTGTAATAGAGATTCGACATATGCTGCAATGCACCTGCCTGAGCGGTGACCGCCTTTAGCCACTCATCATCTGCCACACCGAATGTGTTTACCGCAATGCCTGTTGACAGGTCAATGTATTTTTTGCCGTCGCTGTCCCACACGACAGAGCCCTTTCCGCCGACTATTTCAAGCGGAAACCTTGCGTATGTTCCGGCGATGTATTCGTTATCCTTTTGCTGAATCTGATTCATTGCTTTACTCCCTTTATGCAGTGAACATTGTTCCGATACCCTCATCCGTGAGCATTTCTATAAGTATGGAGTGAGGGATTCGTCCGTCGATAATAAACACTCTGTTCACGCCCCATTCAATTGCATTTATGCAGCACTCGGTTTTCGGAATCATTCCGCCGCTTATCACTCCGCTTTCAATGAGTGCAGGTGCTTCGTCGGTCTTTATGACGGAGATGAGCGTGTCGGGGTCATCCTTATCCTTTAATATGCCGCAGATGTCGGTCATTGAGATGAGGCTTTCCGCACCGAGCGCACCGGCTATCTTTGCGGCGGCTGTATCTGCGTTGATGTTGTAAATATTGCCCTCTTTGTCGCAGCCGACAGTGGAGACTATCGGGATATATCCCTTGTCGATAACGTCGAGAATAGGCTGGACATTGACTGCTGTTATGTCACCGACGAAGCCGAGGTCGGCGTTTTTTGGTGCGGCCTCTATCATGTGACCGTCAACGCCCGAAAGACCTATGGCGTTGCCGCCCTTGTTTTCAACGAGGTTGACAAGGCTCTTGTTTACTTTGCCTGCGAGCACCATCTGCACTATGTCCGCAGTTTCCTTGTCCGTCACACGAAGTCCGCCGACAAATTCACTCTTTTTGCCGAGGCGGTTTAGCATATCCGTTATCTCCGGCCCTCCGCCGTGAACGAGAACTACCTTGACACCGATGAGCCAGAGCAAAACGATGTCACGCATGACGGAGTCCTTGAGCTTTTCGCTTGTCATGGCATTGCCGCCGTATTTTATCACAACTATCTTGCCTGCGTAGTCCTGTATGTACGGCAGTGCGTGGACGAGAACCCTTGCACGGTCTGCGTTTGAAATGTTCATTTGTTTGCCTCCTCAGGTGCGGTAGTCGCCGTTTATTTTGACATAATCATATGTTAGGTCACATCCCCATGCGGTGGAAGATTCGTTGCCGGAGTTGAGATTTATGAGTATGTCGATCTCGCTTTCGAGCAGTATTTCTTTTGCCTTTTCTTCGGAGAAATCAACGCCTGCTCCGTCTTTGCAGACGAGAATAGTGCCCTTGGGGGAAGAGAACTCGACATCTATTTTGTTGACATCCACCGGTGCTTTGCTGTAGCCTATCGCACAGAGCACCCTGCCCCAGTTGGCATCTGCACCGAACATGGCAGCTTTTGTTAGCGATGAGCATATGACACTTTTGGCGACGGTTTTTGCAATCTGTTTGTTTTCAGCTCCGCTTACCTTGCACTCGAGCAGCTTTGTCGCACCCTCGCCGTCAGCGGCAATTCTGCGGCAGAGCCACACTGTAACGGTGTTGAGGGCTTTCATGAATTTATTGAATGCCTCACCCTCGGCGGATATTTCTTTGTTATTCGCCATACCGTTGGCGAGCACCGTGACCATATCGTTAGTGGAAGTGTCGCCGTCTACGCTTATCATATTGAAGGTCTCGGCAATGTCGCAGGAGAGGGCCTTTTGAAGCATCTCACGGCTTATGGCACAGTCGGTGGTGATGAACACGAGCATTGTTGCCATGTTAGGATGTATCATGCCCGAGCCTTTGGCGATGCCTCCGATTTTACATTCAACACCGTCTATCTCAAAGCTGACGGCTATCTCTTTTTTTCTGGTGTCAGTGGTCATTATTGCCTCAGCCACATCGGTGGAGTTTTGACCGAGAGCTTTTTTTAGCTCGGGTATGCCGCTTGCAATGGGGGCAATGTCGAGCGGCTGGCCGATGACACCTGTTGAGGCGACAACAACATCCTCGCTTTTTATGTTGAGCGCATTTGCCAGCAGCTCGCTTGTCTGCTCGGCAATCTCGATGCCGTTTGCGTTGCAGGTGTTGGCGTTTCCGCTGTTGCAGATTATCGCCTGAGCAATACCGTTTGAAATGTGTTTTTTTGTGACTGTCAGCGGCGCACCCTTGACAAGATTTGTGGTGTAAACCGCTGCCGCATTTGACGGTACTTCGCTTAGAATCAGTGCAAGGTCACGCTTTGATTTGTTCTTGCGTATTCCGCAGTGAACGCCCGATGCTGTAAAACCCTTTGCGGCACAGACGCCGCCGGAGATTATTTTCATTTTCATTGTCTCCTTAAATGTCAAGTCCGAAAGCCTTATCCTTGCCCATGACAAGATTAAGGTTTTCGAGTGCTGCGCCTGATGCGCCCTTGCCGAGATTGTCATAAACGGCACACAGCAGGATTCTGTCATCGTTGCCGTAGACGGAAATGTTCATACTGTCCTTGCCCGAGAGGGCGGCTGTGCCGAGAAATCCGCTCTCGTCAGTGCTGTCATGGAAATTTACGACAGGCCCTGTATATTTATTCGCATAAATGCTTGCGATGTCGGCGGCAGTGCAGCCGCTTAGCTGACTTTTAAACAGCGGTACGGTAACTTGCATCCCGCTGTAAAAATCATCAACAACGGGGCAGAATATCGGCTCGTTTTCTATGCCTGTAATGCCTTTCATCTCTTTTAAATGCTTGTGCTGTTGAGACAGGCCGTATTGACGGGGTGCAAACAGCAGCTCTGATTTTGAGTCGCTTTCGTATTCGGCAATCATTTTTTTGCCGCCGCCGCTGTAGCCGGTGAGCGAAAAGCAGTTGAGCAATGTGCCTTTGCTTATTGCACCTGCCTCAACGAGGGGATAGACGAGGGCGATGAATCCGCCTGCGTGACAACCGGGCACGGCTATGCGATTTGATGTTTTGATTTTGTTTTCATGGTCTTCGGATAACTCCGGAAAACCGTATGCCCAACCCTCGCTCGTGCGGTGTGCGGTGGAGGTGTCGATTATCACCGTGTCGGGATTCGTCACCAGTTCGACCGCTTCAATTGCCGCCGCATCGGGCAGGCAGAGAAAAGCGACATCGGCACTGTTGAGAGCCGCCTTTCGGCTTTCTTTGTCCTTTCTAAGCTCCTCGGGCAGAGCAATAAGCTCAACATCCGAGCGAGCGGAAAGTCTGTCTTTTATACGCAATCCCGTAGTGCCGGCACTGCCGTCGATAAATATTTTCATATAATCACCCCGTGAAGTAGTGTACAGCGGCGATATTCGCCAAGTGTGAAAAAATATTCAAATAAACGAGTAATAATATACCACTTAATGAATATTTATGCAAGAGCTTTGAGGGAATAAATTCAATTTTGTTAATGCTGTACCATAGCACATTAAAGAGAATAAAAGCTTTGTGAGTTTTGACAATATCGCACCGGCACGGTATGCAAAGTGACGGAAATGTATTTCAAAAATTTGTCTAAAAAGTAAAACAACCGCCGCAAGACGGTAATTCTTGCGGCGGCTGAATTTCTAATCAGAAGGGGAGAATGGAGTTAAGCGTGAATATGGCATTGAGACAATGCGCTCTGAATGCGGTTTCTTTCATGTTCACTACTCTTATCCCCATGTCGTACAGTTCGGGGTTCAGATACTTTTTCATATCAAGATGGTGCTCATCGGAAATTCGTTTTTCGAGCGGCACTCTGAAGAGCAGGTCGAGAAATTTCCTGTTGTTGTAGACAATTGTTATATCGGTGTAGAACTTCATCTCACTGATATTAAGTCCGCCCCAACTGCCCCATGTGACTTCGTTGTAATGCATATCTGCCGGGGGATACTGCGAGGGAATCTTTTCGTACTCAAAGTCTGCGATATACTTGTCGAAAATCTTGTCTACCTTGTGTGCGAGCGAGCGGTTTTCAAGGAAAATCTTATAAAGATTGCGGAACAGCTTTCCCGACAGTTTCGGCATGGATTTCCTGCCGTAGTGCTTATACCAGTAGGCACGAATCGTTTCGCTCGTCCAGCTTTTCACTTCGACATCGGCAGGCAGATGTTCATCGAGGTATATTCTCTTGCGAATCTCGTTGTCGGGAGTTTCGGCAACATATGAGTTGTTGTGAAGTATTATTTCACGCTTGATGTCGTAGTCGGCAAGCTCGGTTGCGTCGGAGGGAATGTGATAAAGTGTCCACGGGATATTGAAGTGTTCGGATATTTTCTTTGCGGCATCGCAGTCGGGGGATTCCTTTTCTGCTGAAAAGTAGCTGAAAGTTTTGAGTTTGTCATAGTTTCCGTTGCCGGCAGCAAAAGTGGTGTTTGAATCTATTCCGCCGGTCAGCGAGACCCATGGGTTGTTCCACTTACGGCATACGAGCTCCATGCCGTTTTTGAGAATATCTGCGGCGGCGGTTATGACCTCATTGTATTCCTGCTCGTCTTTAACCTCGGCAAGGTCTTTGAGAGGATAGAATCTTCTGTGACGGACTTTGCCGTTTTGATATGTATATTCGATGTTCGGCACGATACGCTTTAACTCAGAAAATGGCGTTAGGTCTGCCGGGAGATACGGCCCCATTACCCTGCCGTACCATTTGTAGTTGACAAGCTCGCTGACAAACGGATCCGTCTTGAGCGGACATATGTCGGCAACCAGTTGTGCGTGAGAGGTGAGATAAAACTTGCCGTCAACCGTACCGCAGCACACAGACTGCATACCGGAGGGGTCAACAAGGGTGAGAATTTTGCCGTCGTCTATTACGCCAAAGACGAATATGCCCGTCATTTCATCAACAAAGTCGTAAAAATCATCTTTGCCGTAATGCTCGCCGATGCGCTCGAGAATGAGCTTTTCGTCCGTCTGCATAGTAAACGGATTATAAGCGTGACCGAAAAGAAAAAGTGTTTTGCCGTTTATCTCGGCGTAATGAAAGCCTGTAAGCTTGTGAGTCCAAAAATGCAGTCCCTGAAGCTCGGTGAGATTCCATTCGCCGTAGAACGGGAACCCATCTGAATTTATATCTGCATTTTCGGTCAGAAGAAAGCCTCTTATGAACAGATACTTTCGCAGATCGCTGCGCTCGTCAAGTGTATTTTTAAGCATATTATCACTCCGAATTTTTAGACTTGAATGTACTTTTATAATATCATTTGAAGCGTGAAAATGCAATGACCATAAAAACAAAAAACGGAGCTGACTTGCAGCTCCGTTTTGTGAATATTTTACCTTGCAAGGAATCTTGAAAGGAACTCCTTGGTTTTGGGGTCCTGCGGATTTTCGAATATATCCTTGGGAGCACCCTCTTCGCAGATGAGACCGTCTGCCATGAAAACGACATTTGTCGAAACATCTCTGGCGAAAGCCATTTCGTGGGTGACGACTATCATCGTCAGTCCCTCTTTTGCGAGGTCGCGCATAACATCGAGAACCTCACCGACCATCTGAGGGTCAAGAGCACTTGTCGGCTCATCGAACAGCAGAACTTCGGGTTCCATTGCGAGCGCACGGGCGATAGCCACACGCTGCTTCTGTCCGCCGGAGA
>CAZFZW010000084.1:0-6078 GCA_964523465.1 uncultured Clostridium sp.
TGGAAGTCACCGATGAAGTATTCGAGAGTGCTCAATCCGTTGTTTTTGCCGAGGCCGAGAACCGTATGCACACAATAAAAGCCGTTATGGCAGCTACGCTTTCGGACAGTTTATGAATTAAACCGAGTGTCTCCGCATAGTAAATATGCGGAGATACTTTTATGCCTGTCGTCAATTTTCCGCATCAAAAATAATCAGTAAACAATATATAAAAAGTCTCGGATATTCGATAGTATTTTACCATTTTCGTCATTCTGTCCATTGACTGCAAAAAGATGTGGGCATATAATAAAATTAATGTCAAAAGACAGGATGCAACAAATTTCCCCAATAAAGAGAAACTTGCTACACCCCGATTATGGAAAGGATGTTTTATTTATGGAAAACAAGAATCAACGCATCTGTATTATCGGCGGCGGCCCTGCCGGAACAAGTATGGCAATGTACCTCGAAAAAAAGGGCTATGATAACTATGTTATCTACGAAAAGTCCGACAGAGTAGGCGGCAAGGCTTTCTCGCCCATGATGAAAGTCAAGAACGCCGACGGGAAGTGGGAAGATCGCACCATTGAGATGGGTGCAGTCATGGGTTGCGACACTTATTTCGCAGTTCATGAGTGCGAAGAATTCGGCGGCACAACCCACCGTAACGGTCCTCCCATGGGCAGAAAGTTCATGAAGGTGGACGGCAGTGAGCAGAAGATGTCCGCCATTGCAATGCTCAAGAAAGTAATCAAGATGAAGAAGCTTTCAAAGCTTCTCGACACCAAATACAAGGGCTATGATGTCAACGGTCACAGAGGCGTGTCCGAGGGTCGCTATGAAGGCCCGTGCCCCTCTCCCGAGATGAAACTCGCCCACATTGAGGGTGAAAACCCCAACCTCATGGATTTGTCAATGCCCTTCTCGGAATTCCTCAAGCTTAACCATTGTGAGGATGCCGAGACAGTTTGGAAAGGTCCGTTCACATCATTCGGTTACGGCTATTTTGACGAAATACCCGCCGCATATGTTCTCAAGTATCTCGACGCTTTCACTGTCAAGCAGTTCCTTTCAACAGGCAAACTGTGGACCTGGTATGACGGAACACAGAGCATTTGGGAGGGTGTCAACAGCCACTTAAAGCACCCTGCACTCCTCAATTCCGAGGTTACAAACATAAAGCGTGAAAATGACAAGGTCTATGTCACCGTAAACGGCAGCACAGAGGAATTTGATAAGCTCATTATCTGCACTCCTCTCGAGCTGTTCCTCGGATACGGCGATCCCCGTCCCGAAGAGCAGGAGCTGTTCTCAAAGATAGTCCACAAGGAATATTTCACCATGGCAGTCCGTCCTGAAGAGGGCAATGCACCCGAAATTTCCTATTACTTCTTCGAGAATATGACAAACGAGACCAGAGGCCATCTTATGGTATTCTATCATCGTTGGTCAGACGGTGTCACAGACCAACCGCTTGTCACTTTCACTCTGCGTAATCACGAGGGTATGGAAGATGTCCCGTTCGATGTTGCAAAAGAGACTACACTCGCCGACATGGAGAAGTGCGGCCTCAAGGTTGACAAAATCGAGCGTATCGACGACTGGTACTACTTCCCCCATGTATCCAGCAAGGACTACGCCAACGGCTGGTACGAAAAGGTCGAAGCTATGCAGGGCAAAAACAATACTTATTATGCAGGTGAGGTTATGGCATTCGGCGACATGGAAGAAACCGTCGAATATAGCCGAGATCTTGCAAGAAGATTCTTTTAATTAAGAGGTAAAAAACTATGCCGGAGCAAAACAAAAAAATTATCAGCAAGTATCAGGGCGACCCGAATCCCGATGAACGCTACTTAAAGCTCGGTAGAAAAATAACCGACGCTATGGGACACAAGATTTCCGGAGTGACATCCGACGACCCGGAATATTGGGGACTTCGTGAAGTTCTGACTCCCGAAATGTGCGACATTGCCAACAAAATGAAGCTTCGTCAGCACTACACATTTGAGCAACTGCTCGAAATGAACAAGGAGCTTGAGGCTATCGAACTGCAAAAGCTGCTCGATGAGATGGCCGTCATCGGTATCCTTGAGTATGACTACGGCGACAATTACGATCACGACCATGAGCTTAAAGACCGTCCACGTATCAGAAGATACAGACTGCCGTTTTATGTCCCCGGTTCAGCCGAGCTTTTCAACTCCTCGGTTGACAGAATTGCCAAGAACCCCGCAGTCGCATCGTTCTTTGAGCGCATGACCTTCATCCCCCTTGCCGGAATCACTCAGATGGTGCCGCCCGGAGGCGACGGAATCGGTATGCATGTCATCCCCGTTGAGAAGGCTATCGATGCCGAAAGTCAGTCTATTGACCTTGAGCATATTTCATACTGGCTCAAGAAATATGACGGACACATCGCAGCAGGTATCTGTTCCTGCCGTGCTTCCCGTGCCGTACTCGGTGACGGCTGCACAGACGACTTTGACGACTGGTGCATACAGCTCGGAGATATGGCGGACTACACGGTTGAAACCGGCCGTGCTCACTATATCACCAAAGAGCGTGCGCTCGAAATTCTCGAGCTTGCGGAAAAGAACGGATATGTTCATCAGATAACCAACATCGACGGAGAGAACAAGATTTTCGACATCTGCAACTGCAATGTAAAGATATGCAACGCTCTGCGTACCTCAATGCTCTTTAATACCCCCTATCTTTCACGCAGCTCATTCACCGCAAAGGTGGAAAAGGACAAGTGCGTGGCCTGCGGCAAGTGTGTTGAAATATGCCCTGCCGGTGCTGTCAAGATGGGTCAGAAGCTCTGCCGCAAGGACGGTTCAGAGGTAAAATATCCCCACGCTCCCCTGCCCGACAACAACATCTGGGGCGAATACGCATGGGATGAGGACTACAGAGACACCGCCCGTATGTCTAACACATATGACAGTGGCTCCGCACCCTGTAAGGCTGCGTGTCCGGCTCATGTCCCCGTTCAGGCATATCTTCGCCTTGCAAATGAGGGCAAATACCGTGAGGCTCTCGCCATGATAAAGAGTGAGAACCCGTTCCCGGCAGTTTGCGGCAGAGTGTGCAACAAGCGTTGCGAGAGTGAATGTACAAGAGGCAAGATAGACGCTCCTGTATCTATCGACGCAGTTAAGAAATTTATAGCGGATCTTGATCTGAATGCAGAGGACAGATTCGTGCCCGAGAAAGTCGTTCAATCGGTTCACGGCTCATTTGACGACAAGATAGCTATCATCGGCGGCGGCCCTGCCGGACTCACTGCCGCATATTATCTCGCACAGATGGGTTACAAGCCCACCGTGTTTGAGAAAAAACCGCTTCCCGGCGGTATGCTCACCTATGGCATACCCTCATATAAGCTTGAAAAGGATGTCATCGCCGCTGAAATTGATATTATCAAGGCTCTCGGTGCAGAAATAAAATGCGGCATCGAAGTCGGCAAGGATGTCACCATTGCAGAGCTTAAAGAGCAGGGATATAAGGCATTCTACATAGCAGTCGGCTGCCAGGGCGGTAAACGCCCCGGTGTCAAGAACGACACCGCAGAGGGTACAGATATTGCAGTTGACTATCTGCGTCACTGCTTTGAGCACAGGGATGACAGATTTGAGGGCAGTGTTGCAGTCATCGGCGGCGGCAATGTCGCCATAGACTGTGCAAGAAACGCTCACCGTCTCGGTGCAAGCGAAGTTAATATGTTCTGCCTCGAGTCACGCAATGAAATGCCCGCAAGCATTGAGGAGATAGCCGAAGCCGAGGATGAAAGCATAAAGATAAATCCCTCATGGGGCCCGAAAGAGGTTCTTGTGGACGAAAGCGGCAAGGTCACAGGCATTGTTTTGAAAAAGTGCATAAGCACTGTTGATCCCGAGACCAAGAAGTTCTCGCCCGTTTACGATGAGAATGAAACTGTCACCGTCAATGCAGACAAGATAGTATTCGCTATCGGTCAGTCCATTGAGTGGGGCAAGCTGCTTGAGGGCACAAAGGTCACTTTCTGGCACGGCAATTATCCCGTGGCTGACAAGTTTACATATCAGACAGAGGATCCCGACATTTTTGTTGGCGGAGATGTTTACACAGGCCCTCGCTTTGTCATTGATGCCATTGCCGCAGGTCACGAGGCGGCAGAGAGTCTCCACCGCCATGTACGCCCCGACGCTTCAATGACCATAGGCCGTGACCGTCGCAACTTTACTCCTCTTGACAAGAATGATATTCAGTTCCCGTCCTACGACACCGCCGGCAGGCAGGAAGCAGGTATGGACGACTCGATAGACCACAAAATGTCATTTGCCGATGCTCACCTCAACCTCACCGAAGAGCAGGTAAAGACCGAGACGAGCCGTTGCCTCGGCTGCGGTGCATCATATGTTGACTACAACAAGTGTATCGGCTGCGGACTTTGCACCACCAAGTGCGAGTTTGATGCTATACATCTCGTGCGTGATCATCCCGAGTGCTCGAATATGTGTGCCGCAGAGGATAAGGTTGCCGGATTGCTGAAATATTCGGCAAAGCGTGCATTCAAGATTCTCGGTCACTTAGGCTCTGATGAGGCAAGAGAGCTTGCCAAAAAGCGCAAGGCGTTCAAGCGTGCACAGAAGAACAAGGGTTGAGCCTATGCATGAATTAGGAATCGTTCTCCATGTTATAGACAAGGTCGAAGAGATAGCCAAAGAAAACAAGGTCGGGCGTGTGACTCGTCTCACGCTCGAAGTCGGTGAGGTTTCTTCAATCGTCCCGTCATATTTCAAGGACTGCTTTGAGTGGGCAAAGAAAAAGACGGAATATATGAAAGACACCGAACTTGAGATGATAATTCTTGAGGGCGTCTCATATTGCAGGGACTGCAAAAAGACCTACAAAACCACCGAACACGCAAAAATATGCCCCCATTGCGGTAGCGACGACACCTATCTGGTGACAGGCAGTGAGCTTCGCATCAAGGACATTGCGGTAGTAGATTAAATTAAAAGCACTTGAGCTTTTTCGGCTCAAGTGCTTTTTTCAATGTCGCTGGTCAAAATTTGAATAAGTTTCGCAAAAGCGTGCCTGAAATGACGGCGGTTCGTCAGCCGCATACAGGTGCGATATGTCGCCAAAGCCGCTGCATCTGAAAATTGCCGTGCCCTGTTCACGCTCCTCTGTATTGAGCGTTGTCACGGAAGAAGTCAGGGCGACAAAATTATGCCACAGCACGACAGGCGAAACTTTGAGCAAGTGAGAAAGAATCACACATTCCACTCCGAAGTGGCAAAACAGCACCACAGTGTCACTGTTCTCACGCTCGACCCTGAACATCCTACCGTCATGAACATAACCGTGACGGGCGAGTATTTCGTCCACCCCATCGCAGACCTCTCTGTACTTTTCGGGAATATCGCCATCCGAGTAAAACGGCGTCTCAAGCCACTTATCATAGCTGAAATAATCCTCGTTCTCCGCCAAAAACGACGGCATTCTGTCCCACGGCATCATATGTTCTCCCGTCTCGGTATCCACGGCATAGCCGCTAAACTCCCTGAGCCAGTTGCAGATTTCGGCAGTCTTGCCGAACGCCTCAAGCGTCGCCTTTGAAGTGTCTCTTGCCCTGCCGAGCGGCGAGCAGTAGAACGCCGCTATGTCAAGCTTTTCAAGCCTGCCCTTGAGCAACTGCACCTCTCGCCACCCTTTTTCTGTCAGTGAATCTATCGAATAATCGGGGTCGCCGTGTCTTACTATTAGAAGCTTCATTTTTCATCCCTCCGCTGAAATTATATTATATTCAACTGTTTTTTTCAACTCGTCAGGCGACGCAATCAGCATACGGCGTTGCCGTGCCAAGTTAAGATTCTGTTTATATTTTCACAACAGATGCCGTCAAAATCCAGTTCAATCGTCTCCGATGCGATTGACAGTCGGATTTGCTATGAGATATAATTAAACAGTAAACAGGGCAACGGCCCGAAAACGGAAAAGAAAGGATTGATTTTGTGGTAAAAATTATTTCACTCATCACATCGCTGATCATGTTCTTCTTCCCCATGCTCAATGTACCTCATGTTGAGGTTGACAAGACCGATT
>CAZFZW010000085.1:0-6021 GCA_964523465.1 uncultured Clostridium sp.
AGCCAATACATTTTTAACTGTGCCACGATTTATTCACCTTTTTGCAATTCCTATTGCAAACCTATCAATATTTTTACTTTTGAATTATATCACACCGTTTAGGCAAATGCAACAGTTTTATTAAAAAAATGAGGTGCAATATGTATATTTTTCAGCGAGCTCTGCCACTCGCCGTCTGTCATTATTTTTATGTCATCTACACTAAAAAAGCATCCGTATGACTGAACACACGGATGCCCGATTATTTGATTTGGAGATTACAGCTCCTTGTTGCTTGTTCTTATCTCCATCTGAGCCTTTGCGAGTCTCTCAAGAGCTTCGAGGTCGCCGGAGGTTGCCTCCTTGGACATTGTAGCTCTTCTCTCGAGCAGCTCCTCGTACATCTTCTCTTTCTTCTTATCCGTCAGATCATAGAAGAGCATCGGGATAATACCGAGTGAGGTTGTGATGAACGGGATGATGGTGAACATTGCAAACAGACCGAACTTTGTGTTATCGGACTGTGCTGTGCCTCTGGTGTAAGCAGTCAGATCGTAACCGATGAGCTGCTTGATGAACAGCGAGATATAACCGCTAACGATGTTGGAAAGCTTCTGTGCAAGACCCTGAGCGACGCTCGTCATACCCTCGGTACGATAGCCGTTCTTCCACTCGCAGTAGTCCATGGCCTCGTTGTACATCTCGGTCGGTATAACCTTACGCACACCGTAGAATACCATGAATATGCTCTCCCAAAGGGTCAGTGCAATAGCCATGGGGACGACTTTCTTGTAAAGGCCGTTCTTCTT
The DNA here is from genome assembly GCA_964523465.1 of uncultured Clostridium sp. GTDB lineage: Bacteria > Bacillota > Clostridia > Oscillospirales > Acutalibacteraceae > CAG-177. The sequence continues at coordinate 789 of CAZFZW010000085.1, forward strand.
GCCGCCGATGCAGCCGACGAAGAATACGGGCACGAGCAGTATATCTCCGACATATGTACCCATTATGTACAGGAAACGGCTCGAGAAGTGGCGTCTGAACCACGGAACGATAGCATAGCTTATCGGGTTGATGATAGCTCCGGGGATACCGGTGATTATGTTGAGGGATGCGAAGTTAAGAACATCGATAAGATAGTCCGACTTGCTTCCGCTGACCGAGAATCCGCTGAGCATCTTTGAAAGCGTCATAAGAAGTATGGGCTTGTTGTTGATTATCGACTTGATACCGGCCTTGATGCTCGGGCGTTCAACAGACTGCATAACTCTCTCCTTACAGATAAGGAAGAACCAGAGTGCACCTGCGCCTGCAACAACAGCGGTGAAGATACCCATTCCGACGAATGTGCCCTGAAGGGTGAGGTTGATCTTCTTTCTGCCGATAAGGTCGAGCAAAACGGTCATTATCTGCTCGGGCAGCTTTTCGCCGAGGAAACCTGAGGCAAAGTTCGCCAGAGTGATGATTCTCGTTCTGTCAACAGGGTGAGGAGTAATGGTGGACTGGATACCCTTTTGCGCTATATCACGGAAGGTGCTCGCACCCTCACGCACGACCATAAGCAACAAATAACCGAGGAATTTCCAGATATCATTCTCGCCTCTGCCTGCAAATATCAAAGGCATAAGCCAATAGATGCAGGTTCCGATTGTTCCGGGGATTCCGAGTGCAACAAGATAGGGCTTGAACTTACCCCATCTGGTTCTCGTCTTGTCAACTATTGCGCCGAAAAGCACGTCGTTGATGACATCCCAGATACCGTTGATAATGTTTGCTATACGCTGGAACTTCAGGCTGACCTGAAGAATGTTTGTGACAAATCGCTGAGAATACGCATTGATATTAAAGCTCTGCGACATATCATAGACAACATATGCAACAGTCTCTTTAGTGCCGACATAGCGTCTGTTCTGGAAAACATATCCGCTGTTGGCATTGCTTGACTGTTCCTGCGAAGCTACCGCAGTTGTCTGCTCCTGTGCCAAAACATTACCTCCTATCAAAAATAGATTAAGCTATAAAATTATAGCACGGCTTTTGTCAAATTGCAACAAGAACCTCATAAAAACTTTAAAAGTGCACGCTCAAAACTGTTAATTTTGCCGTATCGGTTGCTCGGATGATGACTTTATGTTATTATACATTTAATATAAGATGATTTATATCGGAGGTGCGGCATGAAAAACAGCATGGGACTTTATATCCACATCCCCTTTTGCCGCAGTAAATGTCCCTACTGCGATTTTTATTCCACGAGAGCTGATGACACGGCGATAGAGCGGTACACCGAGGCTTTGATTCACCGCATACCGACTCTTGCGGACGAATACCGTGCACGATTCGACACTGTTTATATCGGCGGCGGCACTCCGTCTGCCATAGGGGCAGACAGACTTTGTGCAATACTCAGTGCCGCTATGCCCTTTACTCAGGACGGCAGCGAAGTGACCGTCGAATGTAACCCCTTTGACGGTGCAAAGAAAGATCTTGATTTTTCCGCTCTGAAAGCGGCAGGTGTCAACCGCATTTCAATGGGTATGCAATCCGCAAACGACTCGGAACGCAGGGCGCTCGGACGGCTCAGTGGCAGAGAAGATGTTGCATCGGCGGTCAAAAAAGCTCAATCAGCAGGAATAGACAACATCTCACTTGACCTTATGCTTGCCATTCCGAATCAGACAAAAGATTCTCTCAAAGAGAGCATAAAGTTCTGTGCCGACCTCGGCGTGCGGCATGTCAGCTCATATATGCTCAAAATCGAAGAGGGCACACAGTTTTTCAAAAAGCAGGACACACTTTCTCTCCCCGATGAGGACGAGAGCTGTGAGCTGTATCTGACTGCATGCGAAGAGCTTGAAAAGCACGGGTTTATGCAATACGAAATCTCGAATTTTGCCTCTCCGGGTTTTGAGAGCCGCCACAATCTCAAATACTGGGACTGCGGCGAATATCTCGGCATAGGCCCTGCGGCGCACTCGTTTGTCGGCAGCAGACGATTCTATTTTGAGCGTGACACTGAAAAGTTCATCGGCGGTTGTCTCCCTGTTGACGATGGCGACGGCGGTTCGTTTGAAGAATATGTCATGCTGCGGCTTCGCCTTTGCGACGGTCTTGTGTTCGAGGATGCTGAAAACCGCTTTGGCAAGGGCATATGCGAGGGTATAATCAGAAGAGCCGAGCCGCTTGTACCGCTTGGTCTTGTTGAGAGAAATACCAAGCGTATCCGTCTCACAAGGCAGGGTTTCCTCGTTTCAAACGCTGTGATAGCAGAGCTTATATAGAACTGTACAATATTTGCAAAAACTGTTGACTGAACGCAAAATTTTTTATATAATACACAATGCAGCCGAATAATGAGTGGTGGAGTCTGTCATAATCCGTGAAAAATCGGATTATTTATTTGAGGTTGTGGCAGCGGTTTTTCGTATTGCCATGCTTTAAAAGTGACTTTCGCACTCCCACATGGAGTGCGTTTTTGTTTAATCGGTCACTGAGCGTTCGCTGCGAAACTATATTATGGAGTGTGAAGCATGAGCAGTATCACAATCACCGCATTGGTGCTCTTTGCCGCAACATATGTCCTGATGATGGCGTTCCAGAAGATACGCCCGTATGTTGCAGTTGCATCCGCAGTCATTTTTGTCATCCTCGGCACAATAGCCACATTCAAGCCCGAACTTTTCGGCGCAGACTTCTTCTCGCTCGCAGGCGAGAGCGGCACTTTCAGCTACACATTTAAAGATGCGGTAGCAGAAATTGACTGGAATGTTATCATGATGATAGCGGGCACAATGGGCACGGTTTATCTTTTCATCGAGTCGAAAATGCCTCAGCTGATGAGCGATGTCCTCATCTCGAAAATGCCCAATGTCAAGTGGGCAATCGTTTGCATGAGCCTTTTTGCAGGTATCATTTCGGCATTTGTTGACAATGTTGCCACCGTACTTATGATAGCTCCCGTTGCACTTGCACTGTGCAAGAAGCTCGACATTTCACCTGTTCCGAGCATTATCTGCATCGCAGTTTCGTCGAATCTCCAGGGTGCAGCTACCCTTGTCGGCGACACGACATCAATTCTCCTTGCAAAAGCCGCAAACCTCGACTTCTCCGACTTCTTTGTTGACGAAGGCAAGCCCGGTATGTTCTGGGTCGTTGAGGCAGGTGCACTTGTCAGCGCACTGATAATCCTCTTTATGTTCCGCAAGGAAAACGGCAAGATCAGCATCAACGACCGCACCAAGGTTGAGGACAAGTTCCCCACTTTCCTGCTCGTCGCAACAGTTGTCTGCCTTATCGCCGTCTCGTTCATCCCCTACAAGGACAATGCCAATGGCGGTTTCTATAAGCCCGACATCACAAACGGTCTGATTTGTATGTTCTTCTTCTTCATCGGCATACTGCGTGAGCTTTTCCGCAAGAACACCGAAGTTGTCAAGAATGCATTCAAGGAAATTGACTACTACACCATCGTCCTGCTCACCGGTCTTTTCATCGTCATCGGCGGTATTAAGAATGCAGGTGTCATCGACATCATCGGAAACGCCATCTCGAAAGTCGGCGGCAGCTCGGGCAGTGTGTTCATCGTATACACAGTCATTGTGTGGATGTCGGTTCTTCTCTCGGCATTCATTGATAACATCCCCTACACCGCAACCATGCTCACCATAGTTCCCGTCATTGCTTTAAATCTCGGCATCGACCCGAAGATTCTCTACTACGGTCTGCTTTGCGGTGCAACTCTCGGCGGAAACCTTACCCCCATCGGCGCTTCCGCAAACATTGCCGGTATCGGCATTCTCCGCAAGGAGGGTCACGAAGTCAAGGCCACAACCTTCATGAAATACGGCGTACCCTTTACTCTTGCGGCAGTCATCACAGGTTATCTGATGATCTGGTTCATCTGGAAGTAAACAAAGTTAAAAAAGATATTCAATCAGCCGCTCACAAAAAATGTGGGCGGCTGAAGTTTTTGCTGTGAAATAAAAAATTCCCCGCAGTTCGTCTGCGGAGAATTTTAATCTGTTATGCAGCTTACAGCACCTTTGAAAGGAACTCTCTGGCACGGTCGCTTTTGGGATTGGCAAAGAAGTCCTCGGGGGTTGTCTCTTCAACTATTCTGCCCTCATCCATGAACACAAGCTTAGTACCGACTTCACGGGCAAAACCCATCTCGTGAGTGACGACCACCATCGTCATACCCTCCTGCGCAAGCTGTTTCATCAGGTCGAGAACCTCTCCGACCATCTCGGGGTCAAGTGCACTCGTAGGTTCATCGAAGAGAATGACCTCGGGATTCATTGCAAGCGAACGGATTATTGCCACTCGCTGTTTCTGGCCGCCCGAAAGTGTAGAGGGATATACATCCGCCTTGTCCTCAAGTCCGATTCTTTGCAGGAGACTGCGTGCATCTTTTTCGGCAGTCTGATTTATCTCGGAGACCGAACGCACGGTCAGCTTATCCTTGTGGAAAAGGTTGTGAATGAGTGCCTTTCTCCTGTCCTGCTTTGCACATATAACGGGAGAGAGCATAACATTCTGCAAAACCGTCTTGTTGTTGAAAAGGTTGAAATGCTGGAACACCATGCCCATCTTTCTGCGATGGATGTTTATATCAACCTTCATATCGGCTATGTCAACGCCGTTGAAGATTATCTTGCCGGCAGTGGGGTCTTCCATGCAATTCAGGCAACGCAGAAATGTACTTTTGCCCGAACCTGACGGGCCGATAACAACAACGATGTCACCCTTATTTATGGTCATATTTATGCCCTTGAGCACCTCGTTTTTGCCGAAGCTCTTTTTGAGGTCAATTACGTCTATCACTCTTCTTCAGGCTCCTTTCCATAAGCTTTACAAGTACGGTTATAACACAAACTATAACTATGTAGATAGCCGCCATTGCGAGATACGGCACCATAAATTCATAGCTGTTTGCGCCGAAGTAGCTGAACGCAACATAGAGGTCTGCCGCACCGACGAATGAGACAACCGAGGTCTCTTTAATAAGTGCAATAAACTCGTTGCCGAGTGTCGGAAGAATATTCTTTATCGCCTGCGGAATAACTATTCGCATCATCGTGGTCGAGAAGCTCAGGCCGACGCTTCTGCCGCCCTCCATCTGACCGTCATCAACACTCTGTATACCGCTTCGCATAATTTCCGATATGTAAGCACCGC
>CAZFZW010000086.1:0-6015 GCA_964523465.1 uncultured Clostridium sp.
AGGCAGGCGCAACTGTCGAGGTTAAGTAAGTTTTTTAAAACTGAAAAATGCTCATGCTGCCGCAGGTTTTGCCTGCGGCAGTTTTTTGCATTTGAAGGGCGATGAGAGCGAAAATGTATTTGTTTTTGCGATATTGTGATATGTTTGTGCGTGCTATCTATTTATTTTTGGTGAAAGCTATGATATAATTACCCTATATGACTATTTCAGATAAAATGAAATAATTATCAGGAGGTTTAAGATGAAACACGCAGACCTTATTTCTCAGATGTCGCTTGAAGAAAAGGTGGCATTTTGCTCCGGTAGTGACTATTGGCATACGGCCGCTATCGAGCGTTTGGGCATACCTTCGATTCTTTGGAGCGACGGCCCTCACGGCATACGCAACAGCGTAGGCACAAACGAAAAGGATGAGAATAACAAAAAGAAGGAAAAGGGCGAGGGACTGCTCGGCGGTATTCCCGCTATATGCTATCCCACTGCGGCGACCACTGCCTGCTCATGGAATCCCGAGCTTATCTACGGCATGGGTGAGCTGCTCGGTGAGGAGTGCGTTGCGGAGAAGGTATCTGTTCTGCTCGGCCCCGGCACCAATATGAAGCGTTCTCCGCTTTGCGGAAGAAACTTCGAGTATTTCTCCGAGGACCCTTATCTTGCCGGTAAGATGTCCGCCGCTTTCATAAACGGTGTGCAGTCAAAGGGCATTGGCACATCGCTCAAGCATTATGCGGTCAACAGCCAGGAGACTCGCAGAATGACAGTTGACGCAGTTGCCGACGAGAGAACTCTGCGTGAAATTTATCTCACTGCATTTGAAATTGCAGTCAAAGAGTCGCAGCCCTGGACTGTCATGTGTATGTACAACCGCCTGAACGGCATTTACGGTGCTGAGAACAAGTGGCTTTTGACTGATGTTCTTCGCCGTGACTTCGGCTTTGAGGGCATGGTAGTTACCGACTGGGGTGCAGAGAACGAGCGTGTGCCCGGTCTGCTCGCAGGTCAGAATCTTGAGATGCCTACATCTAACGGCGATGGTAACCGCAAGATTTACAACGCTGTCAAGAACGGCGAGATAAGCGAAGAATTCCTCGACGAGATGGTTGACGGTGTTCTCGATGTTATCATGCGTGCAAAGCAGGTGCTCAAGGACGGCGTGAAGTACAACGCCGCAGAGCATCACGCCGCTGCAAGAAAAATCGCAGGCGAGAGCATGGTGCTGCTCAAAAACGAGGATAACATTCTGCCCTTGAGCAAAAAATCCAAGGTCGCAGTTATCGGCCAGATGGCGAAGAAGCCCCGTTATCAGGGTGCAGGAAGCTCGCTTGTCAACCCGACGAAGCTTGACAATGCTTATGATGCAATGTTCGAGCAGGGCGTTGATATTACATATGCAGACGGCTACGCTCTGACAAGAAGAGAGAAAAAGCGTTCGGCTGAAAAATATATTCAGGAAGCAGTCGAGGCTGCAAAGAGTGCGGATGTTGCTGTACTGTTCATCGGACTGACAGATGAGTTCGAGTCCGAGGGATTTGACAGAACCCACCTTCGCATACCGCCCGAGCACATTGCACTTCTCAGTGCAATAAGAGGTGTTACGGAAAATATCGTAGTCGTCCTTGCAGGCGGTGCGGTTATTGAGATGCCGTGGATAGGCGAGACAAAGGCTCTGCTTAACAGCTATCTCGGCGGCGAGGCGAGCGGCAGTGCTGTAGTTGATATTCTCTTCGGTGATGTCAACCCCTCGGGTAAGCTTGCCGAGACATATCCGCTCTCTCTCGAAGATACTCCGTGCTACAACTTCTTCCCCGGAAATACCGCAACTGTTGAGTACCGTGAGAGCGTGTATATCGGCTACAGATATTACGATTCTGCAAACAAGGAAGTCCTCTTCCCGTTCGGATTCGGTTTGTCATATACAAACTTCGAGTACAGCGACCTCAAGGTTTCTGCGGACAGCATAAAGGATACCGATACACTCAAGGTGTCATTCAAGGTGAAGAACACCGGAGACAGAGACGGTGCAGAAGTTGCACAGCTTTATGTTGCACAGGAGAACAGCACCATATTCCGTCCTGCAAAAGAACTGCGTGCATTTAAGAAAGTGTTCCTTAAAGCAGGCGAGGAAAAGGAAGTTGAGCTTGAACTCGGTAAGCGTGCGTTTGCATTCTATGATGTTGACATTGCCGACTGGCATGTTGAAACCGATACATATAAGCTGCTTGTTGCCGCATCGAGCCGTGACATCCGTCTTGAGGGCAGCGTAAAGGTTGAGAGCACTGTTGACGCACCCGTTAAGGATCTGCGTGATGTAATGCCGGCTTATTACTCCGTTGATGTTCTGAATGTGCCCGACGATCAGTTCAAGGCACTCATCGGCAGGGAGATTCCCGAGAAAGAGATTCACGACTTCCCGAATCTTACTCTTGCGAACACACTCGAGGATTCGGCTTGTGGCAAGAACGGCGCAAAGCTCTGCAAGCTGCTTCGTAAGGTTGTCGGAACCGAGGGTATGGCGTGTGCAATAGCACTTCAGACCCCCGTCAAGAACTTCGTTTCTATGAGCATGGGCGTGTTCAGCGAGGAGTTGGCGGCACAGCTGCTCGACATCCTCAACGACAAGAAACCTATGGGCAGAGGAATATTCGTGCTCATCGGCAAGGCTATCCCCTCTGTTGTCAAGGGACTGCCGAATCTGCTCAAGAGCATCTGATTTGATTAAATTTAAAATCTCCGTACATCGCTGTACGGAGATTTTTTTATTTTCTGATGAACTTTTCGTCACTTTGCGGAGCATCGCTGTCTGAAATATATCGTTCGACACGCATATGTAGGTCGTACTTCTCTCTAAGACTTGTTATGGTTTGCATCATCGGTGAGGCGTGGTGCAGGTCGATCGCCTCCTGCGAAACCCAGCTGTCTATGAGCAGAACCGTCTCGGGGTCGTCAAGCTCAATGAAATAGTCGTATTTCAGGTTGCCCACTTCATTTTTTATCATCTCTACTGTGCCGCTTGACACCATTTCCTCGGCAAATTTTTTTGCATTGCCGTCTTTGCCTGTGTAATATAAGTTTACCGTAATCGCCATGTGTTCACCTCCGACTTGCGTTGACAGTATAGCACAGATTCGCAATGTTTTGCAATATAACACCTTTGTGGTGCGGAACGACTTCAGGAATCGACAGTTATGCAACAATATGTTGAGTTGATATGAAATTTTGTCAAAGAATTTTGAGAATTTTCCCGTTTTTAATTGACTTATATTTGATAAAAATAGTAAACTATTAAAGAGTTAAAGTGAGGATGTTTTTTCAGAGGGGGAGACGGTTATGTTCAAGGCGTACAAACCCGAACTTATCGAATATACAAAGATACAGGATATACTAAACTGCCTTACCCATGCTGTAGGTGCGATTTTCGGTGCGGTGATGCTCGTTCTGCTGAGTGTGAAAGCACAGGCGTTCGACTCGGCAAGATATACTGTCTCGGCAGTGATTTATGCACTTTCGCTGATTGTCCTTTACACAGCCTCAGCAACTTATCACGGGTTGCCACCGGGAGATAAAAAACGCACGGCGAGGCTTATAGACCACTGCGTGATTCCGATTTTGATTGCAGGCACGGCGACGCCCTGTGCCCTCGTGACACTGTATAATCACAACAAATTCTGCTGCGTTGCGGTTATGGTTTTAGCGTGGGGCAGCGTGATATTCGGCGTTGTGTCAAAACTGTTCTTCTTTCAAAAGACCAAAACAGCAACGGTGACAGTGTATATTGTCTCGGGAGCACTGATGCTTTTGTGCTCGCTTGCGGTTGTTGATTCGATTGATATATATGCACTCGGTGTGCTTGCTGTGGGTTGTGCGGTTTATCTGTTTGGCTCGATATTTTGTGCCGTGGGGAGAACGCACCCGTGGTGTCATGTGATATTTCATGTGTTTATGGTAGCCGGAAGTGCCATTCACGCATGGGCGATATACAGCATTGTTTTTAAATGAAACTAATCCGATGGGGATCGGATTGAAATACAGAGACAGAGGGTAGATAAGATGAAAAATGAAGACAGGGAGGCTATTGTGTCCGCACGCACACAGAGCCTCAAAAGCAGAGGACTCAAAGACGAAAAAGTTCTTGAAGCATTGTTGGCTGTTGAAGAGGGAAATGCAGAGCCGAAGCGACTGTCGGCCGAGATTTTCGACAAGATGAATCACACCTACCGCAATCATACCGACGGTATGATAAGAGCACAGTTTGATTACGACTTCTTATTGGACATCGATGCACTCAAAACCGTCATACTTTGTATGCTTGAGCGTGTGCCGGTGTTCCATTCGGCATTTGTGTCGAGTTTTTTCAATCCGTTTTGGTCGGTTCGTGATTATGACATTAACGAGGTCGTCACGAGTGAGTATGCCGACAGCGAGGAAGCGGCGGATAGATTTTTGACAAGTGCTATCTCACATTCGGCGGATATTCAGTTTCGCTGTCATGCGGTTTTCTGCGACGGCAAGACAAAACTGTGCGTTTTGACAAATCATATGTGTACCGACGGCGGTGACATCATGCGACTTATGCGCTGTGTTACGGAGAATTACACTTCTTATGTTGAAAGCGGCAAGCCGCCTGTCGATTTCCCTGTGGGAAGCAGAAAGTTCGGCCAGGTTTACGGTGACTTTTCGTTTAAGGATAAGGTCAAGGCAAAACTGCTCATTTCAAATCCCAGCACCAAGGATAAGCACCGCCTGCCTTTGAGTGAGCAAAGAGAAAACGACTGTGCGATAATCGTTCGCAAAGAGATTCCCAAGGCGCTGTTTTCTTCCGCCTGCAAAGTTGGCAAGAACTACGGCGCATCGGTCAACGATGTTGCGACTGCGGCCTGCATCTATGCCGGCTATGTTGTGGAAAATCTCAACCGTCAAAAGCCGTTTGAAATTTCCTGTGCCGTCAACCTCAGGCGACATATAAAAAATCCCGAGAAATTGGGAATAACCAATTACATTGCATTTATGAATTGTTCCGTGCCGAGGTTCGATGATATGCAGTCGTTGCTGCCGAATGTTGTTGAATGCAACAAAAAGAGCAAGAACGACAAATTTCTAGGTTTGCACGGACTTTCTCTCCTGCGCTTTGCTTATCACAGCATGGTCTATGCACAGGCACAGCCGATAATCAGACTGTTCCGCAGGGATGCGGGAATCGTTTTCAGCAATGTCGGTATGTTCAAGGATGGCGAATTGTCGCTGTGCGGACATATGCCGACCGACTGCTTTATATGCGGCGGCGCAAAGCACAAGCCGTGCTCGGTGCTTGTCGGCTGTACGATAAACGGCAATTTCAGCCTTGCGGTCTGCATCAACGGCAATGAGGACGACAGAAAGGTTCTCGAGAATTTCTTCGATGAGTTCGAGAACGGATTTAAACTTATATCACAGATGGAGCAATAATTTTCGGAGGATAAAGATGCCAAAACACGATTACCACGGCAAAGCGGTTAAAATGTCGGCAAGGCTGACACGAATGGCTCGAAGATATACGAAAGATGAACTGCCTGAAAAGGCGGCGGAGCTTTCCGCAATGCCGAAATTAACGCTCGGAGACAATGTAAAATGCCGTCTGCCGGAGTTTATCAAAGCAGATTTGGTAAACTGCCATTGCGTTGACAGTGCCGATGTCCTCTGGGTCGGTACGGATGAGGGCCTTTGGCGAATCGACGAAAACGAACCTGATGAGCTTGACCGCATTCAATGTTTCAGAGCTTCTGCCTATCTTTACGATAACCGTGTTAAATCAGTGCAGAGTGACGGCAACAACGGTGTCTGGGTGATAACCGACAGTGGATTGTCGCATATTGAAATGCGTATGCTCTCTGCCGAGCACAAGGCGAATCTGCTCTCCGAGGTTGATGAACGCTTCGTTCAGCGCAGAGGTATGCTCAGCGGTGCGGTGTGGAGCGAGGAGAAAAACTGCTGGATGCCCCGTGAATCGGACAACGACGGACTGTGGACGGCACTTGTTGC
>CAZFZW010000087.1:0-5960 GCA_964523465.1 uncultured Clostridium sp.
GCTCCCCCTCTCCACCTTGCAATACCATACAATATAGGATATAATAAATTCACTACTTTGCACGGTCGGGAGGCACATATGAAAATAAAAGACAAAAGATTTTTGAAAATTCTTGTTATTGTCACGGCGGTGCTGTTTGTTGCGGTGACGGGCGTTGAGCTTTGCGTGATGAATTTTTCTCCCGTCAACCGTCTTGTCGGCGGATATGATGAGTCCTCTCTTGTTTTGACCGACGGAGCGGGTGCGAATGTCACATATAATTCAGACGGCTCGGTGTCGCTCGGAACGGGTTATTCGCAAATAGAGTTCAAGTCCGTGGGTGAGCGTGTCGGCTCCGTTGGCTTTGAGTTCGACTTTGACACGGATCATTTCAGCTCCGGCAGAGTGAATATCAGCTTTGCCGATGAAACTTCGTCGGACTACAGACTCAATCAGGCAAGACTTGATATACAGTCATATTCCGAGAATATAATAGTATGTAACTTCTCCGGTGATGTCAGCAGGCTGCGTTTTGAGTTCCAGATGAATTCTGATGAGCCTGTCGTGCTTCGAGCCGTAGTGCTCAACAAGGCGATAAGCGGCGAGCATATCGCATATACGGTGTTCTTCAATCTGCTCATTGCATTTTGCATTGCCGCAATGATATATCTGTTTGTCGGCTCGTCCGCCGCACATAAAAAATTCTCCGACAAAAAGGCTTTCTACCGCCGTGCGGCTACCGTCATAACCGTTATAGTCATGATATTCGCCCTGTTCCTGACTGTGTTTTTCATAAACAAAGGCTGGTCAAACTGCTATGACAACTTTAATTCTCAGCAGGGTGACCAGATAACGAAGGAACTTGTCGATGCGTTTGAGAACGGACAGGTAAGCCTGCTCGAAGAGCCGAGTGAAGATTTGCTTGCACTTGATAATCCTTATGAATATATCGCACGTTCAACTGAGGTCAGCTCGTTTTTGTGGGATCACTGTTTGTATAACGGCAAATACTATTCATATTACGGCATTGGCCCGGTTCTGGCGGTGTTCCTGCCGTATCACCTGATAACCGGCTGCTATTTCCCGACCGTCTGGGCAACGCTTTTCTTTTCGCTGATAGGCATTATGTTTTTGACCAAGATATATCTTGCGATTATCGAGAAAAAGTTCAGTTACCTGCCCTGTGGCACGGTGCTCATGGGACTTGTGATACTGCTGATGTCCTGCGGAATACTGTTCAGCACGGCCCGTGCGCTGTTCTATGAGCTTGCAATATCGGGCGGATTTATGTGCGTGACGATAGGCGCATATCTCCTGCTCAGCTCCGATATCGTCTGGGACGGTAAAATTTCATACAGACGGCTCGGCTTCGCCTCGTTCTTCCTCGGCTATGCCGTGCTTTGCAGGCCGACCCTTGCGATTTACTGCGTAGCGGCACTGTTGTTCATGGCACTGGGACTTAAAAAGGTTCTCGACAGCACGGAAAAGGGCGAGAGGGCAAAGGCGTTCTTTAAATATGCCGCTGTTGCTCTTGTTCCGCTCGGAGCACTTGCGCTGGTGCAGATGACTTATAACTATCTGCGTTTTGACAATCCGCTCGACTTCGGCATACAGTATTCGCTGACGATAAACGATTTCACCCACGCCGAGTTCCACTGGAGATATGTGCTGATAAATATGTGGGCATACCTGTTTAATATGCCGCACATTACACCCTCCGAGTTCCCGTATCTCGCATCGTCCGTCGAACGCTTTGCGCTCAACGGATATATGTTCATTGACGATGAGGGCAAGAATCTCATTTCGGTCGGCATAATTTACCGTGCCCTGCCGATGTTCTCTTATCTGTTTGCAGGCAAGGCACTGAAACTCACCGAAAAGAAAAAACGGTTGCCGTCTGCCGTGCTGACAGGCGTTACCTGCGTACTGATGCCGCTGATAATTATTTTCATTTCGTGGGAGAGCGGCTATGCCGTGCGATATAACGCCGACTTCTCGTGGCAAATGGTGATGGGCGCACTCGTCATAGCGTTCACGATATATAAAAATATCAAGTCCGAGAGCACACGAAAGCTCGTTGATGTGATATTCACCGTGTCAACCGTCCTGTGCGTCTATGTAAACGCCGCCCAACTGCTCGCATTTACCGGTTTTTCACCGCTGTATTAAAAACTTGAGTCTACCTGACCTGCCCATTTCAATGGGCAGGTTTTTTGATGGGTGAGGAGCGGACTTGTACTTTCGTTTGCTGCGAGTTCCTCTGCGGTACACTCCCTACAATTGTGCGTTTTTCCCCAGGTTTATTTCTCTTTGTGAGGTATAGTTGCTGTCGGTTGCCGACGAGCGGGTTGCCCTGACTTTTGCACCGCAAATTTCCTTTTTACAAAGCATGGACAATATATACCAAAACAGAAGATTTTACTTGTTAAAAGTGATAAAGCGTTTTTCTGTTAATTGGTCAAATTTATTAAAAAAAGCGAAATTTTTTATGACTGTTGACAATGCCGTTAAGTAAAAGTATAATTTTGAGCATAGACAAACGCTACAGTCTGTCGCAATGTTTTGATTTTTCGCACTGCCTTATCGGTGATGCTTAAAATAGAAAAACAAGAAAAGAGGATTTTTATGAAAAAGGTATTTGCATTAGTCCTCGCTGTCGCTCTTGTAATGTGCGGTTTCACCGCGTGCTCAGGTAACCACGGCGACGACACAGCTAACGACTACGACCTGACAAAGGTCGGTGAGTATACGGCTGAGAACACCGAGTATGTCATCGGCGGCACAGGCCCGCTGACCGGCCCCAACTCCGCTTACGGTATGTCCGTACAGAACGGTGCTCAGCTAGCAGTTGATGAAATTAACGCAGCAGGCGGACTAAACGGCATTAAGTTTAAGTTCGACATGAAGGATGACAAGGCAGGCGCAGCAGAGGCAACTCAGGCTTTCACCTCCCTTATCGAGAGCGGTATGCAGGTTGCTATCGGCTCCACTACCTCCGGCTCCTGCGAGGCATTCGGCACTCAGGCTGCTGATTACGGTCTGTTCTTCATGACTCCCTCCGCTTCCGCAGCAAGTGTTATCGCAACCGGTGACACAGCTTTCCGTGTCTGCTTCGGTGACCCCGACCAGGGCGTTCTCGCAGCTCAGGAGATAACCTCAAAGTACAAGAAGATCGGCGCTATCTACGATAACTCCGACACATATTCACAGGGCATCTACACCGCATTCAAGGAAGAGATGCAGAGACTCGGCGTTTCCTACATCGAGCAGAGCTTTGACAGCGAGAACAAGAGAGACTTCTCCACTCAGGTTGCCGCTCTGAGCGATTGTGATGCTATCTTCCTTCCCATCTACTACACCGAGGCAGGACTTATCGCAAAGACCTGCGCTTCAAAGGGCTGCAACGCTGTCCTCTTCGGCAGCGACGGTCTTGACGGTGTTGCCGACCAGATCGATTCTTCCGTTAAGAATCAGATTAAATACATCACTCCCTTCGATGTCAACAGCACAGACGCTAATGTTGTCAAGTTCGTCAACGCATACAAGGCAAAGTACAATTCCGAGCCCGACCAGTTTGCAGCTGACGCATACGATGCAGTCTATGCTATCTTCTACGCAATGCAGAAGACCGGCGTTGACAATGTGAAGGTTGACCCCACCGCTCTCGGCGCAGCAATGGCAAAGGCTGTCACTGCATCCGACTTCACTTATGAGGGCGTTACGGGCAAGATGACCTGGGAAGCCAGCGGTGCCTGCAACAAGGTCCCCGTTATTGTTGAACTTGGCTGATAATTATTAAATAAATATTTATTGGTTTTTGAACGGCAGGGGAAGTGTATTCTCCTGCCGTTTGCTGCATTTTTACAGGAATTTTTTGGATTCTCCCACTTAAAGGAGCGTATTTTTAACTATGAGTGTTTTGTTTGACGGACTCAGCCTCGGCGCAATTTATGCGCTGATAGCACTCGGCTATACCATGGTTTACGGTATAGCAAAGATGCTCAACTTTGCACACGGCGATATTATCATGGTCGGTGCGTATTCGGTGTTTGTTGTGCTCGCAAACGGCGGCAATCTCGCCCTCGGCGTTGTTGCATCGCTTGTTGTCTGCACGCTGTCCGGCATTATTATTGAAAAGGTGGCGTACAAGCCCCTCAGAGGTGTTACGCCTATCGCCGTGCTGATTACCGCTATCGGTGTCAGCTATTTCCTTCAGAGCATTGCACAGCTCGTATTCGGTGCAAAAGCTCAGAGTGTGTCGCTGCCCTCGCTTGGTGCGGTTAAAATAGCATCGACAAATGTCAGCGTCAGCTCGATTCTTACCATGACAATCAGCGCTGTTATTATGGCGGTGCTTACCATATTCATTAAAAAGACAAGAACCGGCAGAGCCATGATAGCCGTATCCGAGGACAGAGGTGCGGCACAGCTCATGGGTATAAATGTAAACAGGATAATCACCGTCACTTTTGCCATAGGCTCGGCTCTTGCCGCCTGTGCGAGCGTGTTTTATCTTTTCCAGATACCCACTGCCGAGCCTACCCTCGGCTCGATGCCCGGTATCAAGGCGTTCACTGCGGCTGTCATCGGCGGTATCGGTTCTATCCCCGGCGCAATGATAGGCGGCGTGCTCCTCGGCGTGATTGAGAAAGCCTGCCTCGCAGTGCCTGCCCTCGCCCCTTACACAACGGCTGTTGAGTTCAGCCTTTTGATAATTATCCTGCTCGTCAGACCTATCGGTATTTTGGGCAAGAAGAGAAGAGAGAAGGTGTAATTTATGGCAAACAAATCAAAGTCAAAGCTTCAAATCAAAAATTACACCGGCTATATGATAGTCGGAGCGGTATTGCTCATTTCGGTTATTATGCAGCAGACGGGAAATCTGCCCCGTTCGGTCTCGACCCTGCTCGTTCAGATAGCTTACAGCATTATTCTTGCGGTCTCTCTCAACCTTGTCGTCGGTTTCCTCGGTGAGCTGTCGCTTGGCCATGCCGGCTTTATGTGCGTCGGCTCGTATCTGGGCGGATATATCGCAATAGAGCTTTCCTCCGTCATCGAGAGTAAGCTGCTTGTGCTCATCATCAGTATGCTCGCAGGCGGAATTATCGCCGCAGTGTTCGGACTTATTGTCGGTCTGCCTGCACTCAGACTCAAGGGCGACTACCTCGCAATAGTCACGCTCGCATTCGGTGAGATAGTCAGAACGATTTTTAAAAACCTCGATGTATTCGGCAAGGCAATGGGTCTGCGTACAAATGCGATTAAGTATGACTCGAGAAAGGATACCTCGCTTTACATAGTCGCACTGGTCGTCGTGCTCATAGTGCTGTTCCTCGTCAACAACCTCATCCGCAGCAAGCACGGCAGAGCGATAACCGCTATCCGTGACAATGAGATTGCCGCAAAGGCGATGGGCATAAATGTCACATTCTACAAGCTGTTTGTCTTTGTGTTCTCCGCTTTCTTTGCCGGAATAGCCGGCGTTATCTACGCACATTACATCACTCCTGTTCAGTATTCGTTCTTCTCCTACAACTACTCGATAGAGATACTTGTTATGGTCGTGCTCGGCGGTATGGCAAGCATAAACGGTTCGATAGTTGCGGCAGGACTTATCACTGTGATAAACTTCGAGCTTCAGAGCAAGCTCTCGGGCGACCTTGCGGCACTCAAGTACCTCATCTATGCACTGATACTTATCTGCCTGGTTATTTTCAACAACGCTCCCGTTTTCTCGAATCTCAAAGAGAAGTTTGCACCCCGTTTCATCCTCTCCCGTATCAGCGACAAAAAGCGTAAGCCCGGAGATATAAGCGATGACAAGGGTGAGTGGAGCAATGTACCGACAAAGATAAAGATGGACGAGATTCTCTCCATCGATATGCAGCAGGGCAAGGAATTCGTGCCCGACAAGCCTGAGAAAAAGGGAGGAAAATAAGATGTCCGATATAGTTCTCGAAACAAAAGATCTCGGCATTTCC